>NZ_JBWXNG010000008.1:0-279902 GCF_056627435.1 Pseudomonas sp. 2 | reverse complement strand
TTCACAGCAGCGACAAGTTTTAAGCCGCAAGCTGCAAGAGAGGCCGCGTTACCCTTTCTTGCAGCTTATAGCTTGAAGCTTAAGACTGCTTCAGCGTGACGCGACCGAACGCCTTCTTGCCGGCCTGGCATACATGAGTTGCGCCCAGCTTGAATACGAAGCCGCGATCGACGACCTCACCATCCACGCGCACACCGCCGGACGCCAGCAGATCGCGGGCGATCGCCGAGTTCTTTACCAGGCCAGCCTTATTAAGGACAGCAGCGATCGGCATGTCTTCAGCACCCGCCACTTCGATCTCCGGCAAATCCTCAGGCAGCTCGCCTTCCTTCATGCGGTTGCCGGCAGAACGGTGCGCCGAAGCGGCAGCCTCTTCACCATGGAAGCGAGCCACGATTTCCTCGGCCAGCTTGATCTTGATGTCGCGCGGGTTGGCACCGGCTTCGCAATCAGCCTTGAACGCGTTGATCTCATCCATCGAGCGGAAGCTCAGCAGCTCGAAGTAACGCCACATCAGCGCATCCGGAATGGAAACCAGCTTGCTGTACATGATGCCCGGCGCTTCCTGGATGCCGACGTAGTTGCCCAGGGACTTGGACATCTTCTTCACACCATCCAGACCTTCGAGCAACGGCATGGTCAGCACGCACTGTGCTTCCTGACCGTAAGCGCGCTGCAGCTCACGCCCCATCAGCAAGTTGAACTTCTGGTCGGTACCGCCCAGCTCCACATCCGCGCGCAAGGCGACCGAGTCATAACCCTGCACCAGCGGGTAGAGGAACTCGTGGATGGCGATGGACTGGTTCGACTTGTAGCGCTTGTCGAAATCGTCGCGCTCGAGCATCCGCGCAACGGTGTACTGGGAAGACAGGCGAATGAAGTCCGCCGGGCTCATCTGATCCATCCAGGTGGAGTTGAATGCCACCTCGGTCTTGGCCGGGTCGAGAATCTTGAAAACCTGGGACTTGTAGGTCTCGGCGTAGTCGAGCACCTGCTCACGGGTCAGCGGCGGACGCGTGGCGCTCTTGCCGCTCGGGTCGCCGATCATGCCGGTGAAGTCACCGATCAGGAAGATCACCTGATGCCCCAGGTCCTGGAACTGGCGCAGCTTATTAATAAGCACCGTGTGGCCCAGGTGCAGGTCCGGCGCCGTCGGGTCGAAGCCGGCCTTGATGCGCAGTGGCTGACCACGCTTGAGTTTGGCGACCAGCTCGGACTCCACCAGGAGTTCGTCCGCGCCACGCTTGATCAGCGCCAACTGCTCTTCAACCGACTTCATACACTGCCCCGTAAGCCTTATTCCAAAGGGAAACAACGATACAAGATCACCACCCAAATACAAGTTCTGCCCACAGCAGGGCGACGAATCAGGGAACGATCCGCGCGCAGACTTGCCTCAAGCAGGATTTGGTTATATTTTATACAGTTATTTCATCTTCATCATGTCATTCATCTTTTCCATTTCATCTTTTTTCAAAGTCAAAATTACTTATGAACGACACTCCGCCTAAAGCGCCCCCGCTTTATCCGAAGAGCCATCTGCTAGCTGCCAGCGGTATCGCGGCCCTGCTGAGCCTGGCGCTTCTAGTCTTTCCATCCAGCGATGTCGAAGCCAAGAAAACCAACATCGCGCTGGAGCTGGACACCCCGGTTGATCAGTTCAAGCAACAACAAGACGCTCAAGATCAGGCAAAAGCCACAGAAGACGACACCGCTTCCCCGTTTGCGCAAATCGACAACAGCGCCGACGAACCTGAAGAAACCGCCGAAGCCCCTGCCCCGTCAGCGACTCCAGCCAAGCCTGCCGCCGAGAAGGTAGCTGCCGCGAAGGACCCGAATCACAGGGAAATCGTGGTCTCCAAGGGCGACACGCTCTCGACGCTGTTCGAGAAAGTCGGCCTGCCGCCTGCCGCCGTGCACGAAGTCATCGCCAGCGACAAACAGGCCAAGCAGTTCAGCCAGTTGAAGAACGGCCAGGTACTGCAGTTCGAACTGACGCCTGACGGCAACCTCAAGCAACTGCACAGCAAACTCAGCGACCTGGAGACCATCAGCCTCTCCAGAACCGAGAAGGGCTACCTGTTCACCCGCGACGTCAGCAAGCCCAACGTTCGCACCGCCTACGTACACGGCGTGATCAACAACTCCCTGTCGCAGTCGGCACAACGCGCCGGTCTGAGCCACAGCATGACCATGGACATGGCCAACATCTTTGGCTACGACGTGGACTTCGCCCAGGACATCCGCAAGGGCGACGAATTCGACGTGATCTACGAGCAGAAAGTGGTCAACGGCAAGACCGTCGGCACCGGCAACATCCTGTCCGCTCGCTTCACCAACCGCGGCAAGACCTACACCGCCGTGCGTTACACCAACAAACAGGGCAACACCAACTACTACACTGCCGATGGCAACAGCATGCGCAAGGCGTTCATCCGTACCCCGGTCGAGTTCGCGCGCATCAGCTCGATGTTCTCCATGGGCCGCAAGCACCCGATCCTGAACAAGATCCGTGCTCACAAGGGCATCGACTACGCAGCGCCGCGCGGCACGCCGATCAAGGCCACCGGTGACGGCAAGGTGATCCTCGCCGGGCGTCGCGGCGGCTACGGCAACACCGTGATCATTCAGCACGGCGAAACCTACCGCACGCTGTACGGCCACATGCAGGGCTTTGCCAAAGGCATTCAAAACGGCAGCAGCGTCAAGCAAGGCCAGGTCATCGGCTATATTGGTACCACGGGCCTGTCTACAGGCCCGCATGTGCATTACGAGTTCCAGGTAAACGGCGTTCACGTCGACCCGCTGGGTCAGAAGCTGCCGATGGCAGACCCGATCGCCAAGTCCGAAAAACAGCGGTTCATGCAAGAGAGCCAACCTCTGATGGCTCGCATGGACCAGGAAAAGGCCACCATGCTGGCCTCGAGTAAGCGCTGACCCATGACTTTATATGTAGGTGTAATGTCCGGAAGCAGTCTCGACGGACTCGACTTCGCGCTGGTAGAACAGAGTGACCGACCGCACTTGCTCGGCACTCACTACATTCCCATGCCCGATGACCTGCGCGCCGAACTGCTGGGCCTGTGCGCCAGCGGCCCGGACGAGATCGCCCGTGTCGGCATCGCCGAACAGAAGTGGGTGCATCTGGCCGCACAGGGCGTGCTCGCGCTGCTGGACAAGCAGAACGTCTCGGCCGGCGAAATTCGCGCCATCGGCAGCCACGGCCAGACCATCCGCCACGAACCGGCTCGCGGCTTCACCGTGCAGATCGGCAACCCTGCGCTGCTGGCAGAGCTGACCGGGATCACCGTCGTCAGCGATTTCCGCAAGCGCGACATCGCCGCTGGCGGCCAGGGCGCCCCGCTCGTTCCTGCATTCCACGAAGCGCTGTTCGACGATAACAAGGACTACCGCGCAGTCCTCAACGTCGGCGGCTTCAGCAACCTCAGCCTGATCGAGATCGACAAGCCGGTTTCCGGATTCGACTCGGGGCCAGGCAACGTGCTGCTCGACGCCTGGATTCAGGCTCAGCGCGGCCTGAGCTACGACAAGGACGGCGCATGGGGCGACAGCGGAACGGTCAACCCGGACCTGCTCAAATCCATGCTCAGCGACCAGTTCTTCCAGACCCGGGGCCCGAAAAGCACCGGTCGCGAAGTGTTCAACCTGGGCTGGGTTCAGCACCACATGTTCCAGCTACCGACACTCAAACCGGAAGACGTTCAGGCGACCCTGCTGGAAGTGACGGCGCTGAGCATCACCGAGTCGCTGCAATCGGCTCAGGCCCAGACCAAGGAGCTGCTGGTGTGCGGCGGAGGCGCTCACAACAAGGCGCTGATGGCGCGGCTGGCCGCCCTGCTGCCCAACACCAAGGTGTCCAGCACTGCCGAATTCGGCGTGGACCCTGACTGGGTCGAAGCCATGGCGTTCGCCTGGCTGGCGCATTGCGCGCTGGAAAGCGTACCGGCCAACCGCCCCAGCGTGACCGGCGCCAAAGGCCTGCGAGTGCTGGGCGCGATCTACCCGGCGTAATAGATACGCTGAAACGCAAAACGCCGTGCATCTGCACGGCGTTTTTGTGTGTATCAGGGTTGCAGCAGGGAATCAGATCGAGAACGAGGAACCGCAGCCACAGGTGGTCGCGGCATTCGGGTTCTTGATCACGAAGCGCGAGCCTTCCAGCCCTTCCTGATAATCCACCTCTGCGCCTGCCAGGTACTGGAAGCTCATCGGGTCGACCACCAGGCTCACGCCTTCGCGCTCGACGATGGTGTCATCGTCTGCAACGTCTTCATCGAAAGTGAAGCCATACTGGAAACCGGAACAGCCACCGCCGGTCACGAATACTCGCAACTTCAGGCGATCATTGCCCTCTTCGTCGACCAGGGTTTTCACCTTGTGCGCTGCACCCTGGGTAAATTCCAGAGCCACCGGTGTGAAGGTTTCGACGCTCATGCTCAATATCTCCCGGCGCTAAGCCGTCATAATGCGTAATGGGCGCATTATCCGCTTCTCCCAGAAAATCGGTCAACTATTGCGAGAGCAGCGGCAGGCTTCAAGTGACAAGCTGCAAGCCGGCGCGCCCACCCCTTGCAGCTTGAAGCTTGCAACTTGTAGCTGCCGTTAAGGCAGCATACCGGCGCGGGACAGGCCCAGACGCTCGTCCAGGCCGAACATGATGTTCATGTTCTGCACCGCCTGGCCCGACGCGCCTTTGACCAGGTTGTCGATGACCGACAGCACCACCACCAGATCGCCACCCTGTGGACGATGCACCGCAATGCGGCAGACATTGGCGCCGCGTACGCTGCGGGTTTCCGGGTGGCTGCCGGCTGGCATCACGTCGACGAACGGCTCGTTGGCGTAGCGTTTTTCGAACAGTGCCTGCAGATCCACCGATTTATCGACCACGGTCGCGTACAGAGTCGCATGAATGCCGCGGATCATCGGCGTCAGGTGCGGCACGAAGGTCAGACCGACATCGCCACCGGCTGCGCGACGCAGGCCCTGGCTGATTTCCGGCAGGTGACGATGGCCCTTCACCGCGTAAGCCTTGAAGCTTTCGCTGGTTTCCGAATACAGCGAACCCACGCTAGCGCCGCGGCCAGCACCGCTGATGCCGGACTTGCAGTCGGCGATCAGGCGAGTCGCGTCGGCGAGGCCAGCTTCGAGCAGTGGCAAGAAGCCCAGTTGAGTGGCGGTGGGGTAGCAACCCGGCACCGCGATCAGGCGCGCGCCCTTGATCTTGTCGCGGTTGACTTCCGGCAGGCCGTAGACCGCTTCGCCCAGCAGCTCAGGTGCACCGTGTGGCTGGTTGTACCATTTGGCCCATTCATCGGCGTCCTGCAGACGGAAGTCGGCCGACAGGTCGATGACCTTGGTGCCGGCGGCCAGCAGTTCACCGGCCAGCGCATGGGCGACGCCATGAGGAGTGGCGAAGAACACCACATCGCAGGCGCCGAGGATTTTCACGTCCGGAACGCTGAACGCCAGGCCATCGTAGTGGCCGCGCAGGTTCGGATACATGTCTGCAACCGGCAGACCTGCTTCGGAGCGCGAGGTGATCGCCACCACTTCAGCTTGCGGATGCTGTGCCAGAAGACGCAGCAATTCGACGCCGGTGTAACCCGTGCCACCGACGATACCGACCTTGACCATGACCTGCCCTCAACGAAACCACTGGAAAGCCGCTGATAATATGGGCGCAGCGCCCTCGGGACAACCGCGAACGTGACGTACGGCCCCGCCAGCCACTACTATTTGCGCCACCGTGATCCTGGAAAAAGCAAAAATGTACCTGTGGATAAAAGCACTGCACATCGTTTCGATCGTCTGCTGGTTTGCCGGCCTGTTTTACCTTCCGCGCCTGTTCGTCTATCACGCCATGAGCGAAGACGACGTCAGCCGCGAGCGCTTCTGCACCATGGAACGCAAGCTGTATCGTGGAATCATGGGGCCGGCGATGATCGCCACGCTGGTGTTCGGCATCTGGCTGATTACACTGACCCCCGGATTTCTGCAGCAAGGCTGGATGCACGCCAAGCTGACCCTGGTCGTACTGCTGATCGGCTATCACCATATGTGCGGCGCGCAGGTCAAACGCTTCGCCCGTGGCGAGAAGGGCCGTAGCCACGTGTTTTATCGCTGGTTCAACGAAATTCCGGTTCTGATCCTGCTGGCCATCGTGATTCTGGTCGTCGTAAAACCGTTCTGATCTCGGTTTTCAAGAGACGCATTTAACCCAAGACAAGGAAGCCGCCCATGGCCGAACAGTTCAAGATCGTATTCGAAGGACAATTGCGAACGGGTGTGGAACTTGAAACGGCACGTCTGAATCTGGCGCAGCTGTTCAAGAGTGATGTATCGGCCATTGACCGGTTGTTCACCGGTCAGCCGGTCACCGTCAAGCGTGGCCTGACCCGCGATGATGCCCAGCGCTACCTCAAAGCGTTAAACGATGCCGGCGTTGAAGGGCGAATCGAATCCGAACAGCCGGTCGCCTGGACGCTGGAAGAAATTGAAGCGCCCGCCCCGGCACAACCCGCTGCCCAGCCCTCTTACCAGCCCGCCGCATCGCCCTACGCGCCACCCCGCTCATCGGTCACCCAAAACTGGCCGGCCGAGGGCGAGCTGAACGTGTTCACCGTTCAGGGCCGCATCGGCCGGTTGCGCTACCTGGCGTGGTCCATGGCGCTGGTCCTCGCCGCGATGGTATCGGCCGTGGTGGTCGTCAATGTGCTGAGCCTGTCGCTGGTGGCAGGCGGGCTGCTGGGCGCAATTCTGCTGCTGGCGTTCCTCGTCGTCAGCATCATGATGGGCGCACAGCGCCTGCACGACGCCGGCTGGTCGGCCTGGCTGCTGTTGCTCAACCTGGTGCCGTTCGTGGGCAGCTTCTTTCCGATCCTGATGTGCGTGGTGCCCGGCAATGCGGGGCCAAACCGCTACGGCGCGCCCCCCCCGAAGAACACCACTGGCGTGAAAATCCTTGCCACACTGTGGCTGCTGTTCCTGGCGCTGGTGTTTGTGGCAGGTTTGACGGGTGGCCTGCAGAAGGTCAAGAACACGGTAGAAGCCACCACCGACGAATATGAGCAGACGCTGCCGTATGACGATGACTCGGATGACGCCGCACAACCGGCCGCTCCGGTTGATCCCGCCGACGCCAGCGATTCGTCCGACAACGACGAAGACCAATAACTGACTGGCAGCAAGGATGCTGTCTCAACACTTGCAACACCTCATGGGAGAAATGCATGACCCGTTACGCCCTGGTCACAGGCGCATCCAGCGGCATTGGCCTGGCCTTGGCCGAAGCCCTGGCTCGCCGTGGCCGCAATCTGATTCTGGTCTCTCGCCACCGGGACATGCTGGAGAGTATTGCCATCGAGTTCACCCAGCGTTTTGGCGTCGAAGTGCTGTTTCGCGCCTGCGATCTGGGCGAGCCTTTGCGGCTGTCGGGGTTTCTGCTGGAGCTGGAAGAAGGCGAGCGGCAGATAGATCTGCTGGTCAATTGCGCCGGCATCGGCAACAGCGGCCCGTTTCTGGCGCAGGAGTGGGCGCAGGAGCAGGACCTGCTCGACCTGAACGTCCTGGCGCTGACTCGGCTCTGCCACACCGTCGGCAATCTGATGGCCGTGCAGGGCGGCGGCCAAATCCTCAATGTCGCCTCGATCATGGGTTTTCAGCCCGGTCCATGGATGGCCACCTATGCCGCCAGCAAAGCGTACGTGCTGCATTTTTCCGAGGCACTGCGTGAGGAACTGAAAAAGACCGGGGTGAAGATCTCGGTGCTCTGCCCGGGGCCGACCCGCACCTCGTTCTTCCGCACAGCGCAGTTGAACGCCGACAAGTTCACCAGTGACAAGACCCTGAGCGCCGAAGAGATCGCGCTGTACACCGTCCGGGCGCTGGACAAGAACCGGGCGATCATCGTGCCGGGCTGGCGCAACCGCTTCATGAGCCGCATGCCGCGCCTGACAGGACGCTGGATGACCCGCAAGATCTGGGGCTCGATGCTCAAGTCGCGCACCTCTGCCTGACCACCGTTGCGCAACAAACGGCTGGGCGTGGCCCTGCACGCTCAGTACACTCGCTCAACTGCCACTGAAACGGAGAAACAAGGCTGTGACTACTCTGTTCACCAAGATCATCAACCGGGAAATTCCGGCAAAGATCATCTACGAAGACGATCAAGTGCTGGCGTTTCACGACATTGCCCCGCAGGCGCCGATCCATTTTCTGGTCATCCCGAAGAAAGAGATCGCCACCCTCAACGACGTGACCGAAGAAGACAAGGGCCTGCTGGGCCACATCCTCTTCACCGCGCAGCGCCTGGCCAAGGAGCAGGGTTGCGAGGACGGTTTCCGCGTGGTGATGAACACCAATGAGAAAGGCGGACAGACCGTCTATCACATTCACATGCACGTACTGGGCAAGCGCCAGATGACCTGGCCGCCGGGCTGAGTCAGGCCTGCGAGCTTTTTCATCGACCCGCCGGGCGTCTATTACGCGCCTGGGCGGGTTGACGCAGCACAAGCCTCGTCACATTGATTGAGGTAGACTGGCCGCCGTGGATTTATCCGGAGGTGCCCATGGCTACCGAACGTCACTACTCCCCTATCGACCGTTTCCTTCTGCAGGCCGACGCTGCGATGAAGACGCTGCTGCCTGCCAGCGCGCATTCCCATCGCCCCTCGCCTGCCATCGTCAAGCCTGACACCAAGATGGACGAGACCGATACCCGGCACGTCGCCGGCCTCATGCGCATCAACCATACCGGTGAAGTCTGTGCCCAGGCGCTGTATCAGGGCCAGGCGCTGACCGCCAAGCTGCCTCACGTACGCAAGGCGATGGAACACGCCGCCGAAGAAGAAATCGACCATCTGGTGTGGTGCGAACAGCGCATCCGTCAGCTGGGCAGCCATACCAGCGTGCTCAACCCGCTGTTCTACGGCATGTCGTTCGGGATCGGCGCAGTGGCCGGCCTGATCAGTGACAAAGTCAGCCTGGGTTTTGTGGCTGCCACGGAAGATCAGGTCTGCAAGCACCTGAACGAGCACCTCGAGCAATTGCCGATCGAGGACGAGAAGTCCCGGGCGATTCTCGAACAGATGCGCACCGATGAAGAGCAGCACGCCGAAGGCGCGATCCAGGCCGGCGGATTCCGCTTCCCGGCGCCGGTCAAGTTCGGCATGAGCATGCTGGCCAAGGTGATGACCAAGAGTACCTACCGGATCTGACGATCAGGCTTGGTTGGCCCTTCGCCGTTTGGCGGGGCCATCGCGGAAAAACGCCTCCGTAGCAGCACGGCTTGCCGGCGGGCCGGTGTGTCAGACGGCACATTCGTCACAGATACACCGCCCCGCCGGCAAGCCGTGCTGCTACGGGGCTTGTGTCGATCAGCCCAGCTCGATGATTTCGTAATCGTGGGTGATTTCGACGCCCGCAGCGCCCAGCATGATCGAGGCCGAGCAGTATTTCTCGGCAGACAGCTCGATGGCGCGCTTGACCTGGGTTTCCTTCAGGCCAAGGCCCTTGACCACGAAGTGCAGGTGGATCTTGGTGAACACCTTGGGATCTTCGCTGGCGCGTTCGGCTTCCAGAAACGCCTCGCAGCTTTCGACCGGCTGGCGCGCCTTCTTCAGAATGCTGACGACGTCGAAGTTGCTGCAACCGCCAAGGCCGATCAGCACCATCTCCATGGGACGCACGCCCAGGTTGCGACCGCCGCTCTCGGGCGGGCCGTCCATCACGACCACATGGCCGCTGCCCGACTCGCCGAGGAACATGGCCTCACCCGCCCATTGAATACGCGCTTTCATCCCCAGGACTCCCCTGCTCAAATAACGATGCGTGAAAAAAGGCGGCCAGCTTAGCACAGGGTGGAGTTGTCGCTGAGTGTGTCCGGAGATGCCGAGAAGCGACACAAATGTAGGAATTTTCGGAAAAAATGGCGATTTGCCTCTCCCTCGGTGCGGTAAATGGGAAATACTGCCGATACCTATAAGAATGCCTCAGGGCGCAGTTTTTTACGGGATACAGCCATGGTTGCCATGACCCCTCCGAACAAAGCCAAACTGGCCGACAAGCTCTTGCCTCACGCCCAGCGTCGGCGCTGCCCGGCCAAGAGCAATATCCTCTGCGCGGGCGAAGAGTCCGAGTCGCTGTTTCTGATCATCAAGGGCTCGGTGACGATCCTGATCGAAGACAGCGACGGCCGCGAAATGATCGTCGCCTACCTCAATGCCGGGGATTTCTTCGGTGAACTGGGCCTGTTCCACCCGCCAAGCTCCGGCTCGCCGCGCAGCGCCTGGGTGCGCGCCAAGACCGAATGCGAAGTGGCGGAAATCACCTATGCCAAGTTCCGCGAGCTGAGCCAGCACGATCCCGAACTGCTCTACGCCATGGGCGGGCAGATGGCCGAGCGCCTGCGCAACACCACGCGCAAGGTCGGTGACCTGGCGTTTCTGGATGTCACCGGGCGCGTAGCCCGCAGCCTGCTCGACCTGTGCAAGCAGCCCGACGCCATGACTCACCCGGACGGCATGCAGATCAAGATCACCCGCCAGGAAATCGGCCGGATCGTCGGTTGTTCGCGGGAAATGGTTGGGCGCGTGCTCAAATCGCTGGAAGAGCAAAAGCTGGTGCACGTGCGCGGCAAGACCATGGTGGTCTTCGGTACCCGCTGACGTTCGTTACAGCTGAGCGAAACCTTTAGCGTAGCGCTCGGCCAAGCGGGTCAGGAAATCCGCCGCGGCGAACTGCTCGTGCAAGGCGATATGGCTGTCGGCGCGGCAGCGTTGCGGCAGATCGCACATCTGATTGAAGCGGTTGACCGCATTGACCATCTCCGCCCGTTCGTTATCCAGCAGCATGGCGCCATGGACCAGCACCACCGGGCGCTTGCCGCCCTGGCTCTGGCGCCAGCGCTGGGCCGTCCCGACCATCTTGCGGCCGTCTAGATTGACGTTGAAGCGCCCATCGCAGAACGCGCCCTCGACTTCGCCCAACGACGCCGCCCCGCCCAGCTCACCCAAGACATCGAGCATGGGCTGACACAGACGCAGGTAGGCGTTTTCGATGCGATCGCGATCAGGTTCGGATGCGGGCTGAACGTAGACCAGTGCGACGTTCACGGTCGCGGGGGATTGAGGCACCGGCTCGCCGCCGCTCTCGCGCAACAGCACCGGCCAACCGATTTCAGAGAGGGTCTCGCTGGCTTCAGTGAAACCTGCCAGTCGGCTCAGGCGGCGCGGCATCACCAGCGCGTGATCGTTGGGGCGCCAGAACAGCAGGCCGTGGTCGGCATCGCCGGCACAGACAGCGGCCAGCAGATCCTGCTCGGCCTTGAGGCCGGATTCGACGCAGATGTCGATAACCTGGGTGTTCATGCGCAGTCCTCAATGCATTCACCGCCCCGTAGCAGCACGGCTTGCCGGCGGGGCGGTGTATCTGTGACGAAGATGTCGCCTGACACAACGCCCCGCCGGCAAGCCGTGCTGCTACGGGGCATCAGAGCATCAATCCAGCGTATTGCCCTTGATCGCCGCCGCGCCCTTCTCCGGGAAGAACAGGCGCTGCAGTTCCACACCTGGCTTCTCGGCGCGCATGAAGGCTTCGCCGACCAGGAAGGAATACACCTCGTTGATTTCCATCAGCTCGACGTCGGCGCGGTTGAGAATGCCGCTTTCGGTGATGACCAGACGATCGCGCGGGATGCGCGGCAGCAGGTCCAGCGTGGTCTCAAGGCTCACATCGAAGGTGTGCAGGTTGCGATTGTTGACGCCTACCAGCGGCGTGTCGAGGGTCTTGAGTGCGCGCTCCAGCTCGTCGCCGTCGTGCACTTCGACCAGCACGTCCAGGCCGACGCCCTTGGCGACCGACGCCAGCTCGGCCATCTGCACGTCGTCCAGCGCGGAGACGATCAGCAGAATGCAGTCAGCCCCCAGTGCGCGCGCTTCGACGATCTGATACGGATCGATCATGAAGTCTTTGCGAATCACCGGCAGCGAACAGGCGCTGCGGGCTTCTTTCAAGTACGCATCGGCGCCCTGGAAGAAGTCGATGTCGGTCAGCACCGACAGGCAGGTCGCGCCGCCCGCTTCATAGCTCTTGGCGATTTCGCCAGGCTGGAAGTTCTCGCGAATCACGCCCTTGCTCGGCGAGGCCTTCTTGATTTCAGCGATGACCGCTGCCTGCTTGCGCTTGGCCTGCTCGATCAGCGCCTGGGCGAAGCCACGCGGAGCATCGGCGCTGCTGACCAGGGTTTCGAGTTCAGACAGGCTGACACTGGCACGGCGCGCCGCGACTTCCTCGGCCTTGCGGGCCAGAATCTTTTCCAGAACCGTCGGCACACTCATCCTTCATTCTCCTGTTTGAATACGGCGGTGAAGGCGCCCAGCTCCTCCAGTTTTTCACGCGCAAGGCCGGTATGCAGCGCATCGTGGGCCAGTTCCACGCCTTCTTTCAGCGACGAGGCATGGTCTGCAGCATAGAGCGCAGCACCGGCGTTGAGCACGATCATCTCGGCGGCCTTCTGACCGTTCTCGGTCTTGCGCCGGCCCAGGGCATCACGAATCAGCTCCAGCGACTGCTGCGGGCTGTCGACCACCAGACCAAACAGGCTCTGGCTCTTCATGCCCAGGTCTTCCGGCTGCACCCAATATTCGGTGACTTCGTCGTTCTTCAGCTCGGCGACGAAGGTCGGCGCGGCGAGGCTGAATTCGTCCAGGCCATCCTGAGAGTGCACCACCAGCACATGCTTGCTGCCCAGCCGGCGCAGTACTTCGGCCAGCGGGCGGCACAGCGCCTGATTGAACACGCCGACCACCTGATGCTTGACGCCAGCCGGGTTGGTCAGCGGGCCCAGCATGTTGAACAGGGTACGCAGCCCCAGTTCCTTGCGCGGCCCTGCGGCGTGCTTCATCGCCTGATGATGAGTCTGGGCGAACATGAAGCCGATGCCGACGCTGTCGATGCAGCGCGCGACTTGCACCGGTGTCAGGTTCAGATAAACACCTGCCGCTTCCAGCAGGTCGGCACTGCCGCTCTTGCCCGACACCGCGCGGTTGCCGTGCTTGGCCACGGTGCAGCCCGCTGCCGAAATCACCAGCGACGCCGCCGTGGAAACGTTGAAGATGTTCGCGCCGTCACCGCCGGTGCCGACGATGTCGACCACGCGATCCAGCGACTGCAGCTCGACCTGCCCCGCCAGCTCGCGCATGACCGACACCGCACCGACGATCTCGTCGATGGTTTCGCTCTTCATGCGCATGCCCATCAGGAAGGCGCCGATCTGCGCCTGGGTGCACTGGCCGGTCATGATTTCGCGCATGACGTCGCGCATTTCATCGGTGGTCAGGTCCAGTTGATTCACAACCCGGGCCAGCGCCGTTTTGATATCCATTGCCATAACGAAGTGTCCTTAACCCTGACGAGTGCCGCCGGTCTGCTTGAGGAAGTTGGCGAACAGCTCGTGGCCCTGCTCGGAGAGAATCGACTCGGGGTGGAACTGCACGCCCTCGACGTTCAGCGTCTTGTGGCGCAGGCCCATGATCTCGTCGACGGAGCCGTCTTCAAGCTGGGTCCAGGCGGTCACTTCCAGGCAGTCGGGCAGGGTTTCGCGCTTGACCACCAGCGAGTGGTAGCGGGTAACGGTGAGCGGATGTTTCAGGCCTTCAAACACGCCTTTGTCTTCGTGGATCAGGTCGCTGGTCTTGCCGTGCATGACCTGACGCGCGCGCACTACATCGCCGCCGAACGCCTGGCCGATGGACTGATGGCCCAGGCAAACGCCCAACACCGGCAGCTTGCCGGCGAAGTGCTTGATCACATCGATCGACACGCCCGCCTCGTTCGGCGTGCAGGGGCCTGGCGAAACCACGATGCGCTCGGGGTTGAGGGCTTCGATTTCGGCGACGGTCATTTCGTCGTTGCGGATCACTTTAACGTCGGCGCCCAGTTCGCCCAGGTACTGCACGACGTTATAGGTAAAAGAGTCGTAGTTATCGATCATCAGCAGCATGGTGTGCTTAACCTCTTGAAATCACTGACCTTATTCAAGCCTCTGGAAATCCGTGCCCGCTTGTTCGAGCCTCTGCGCGGTGCAGGGCTTGCGGGATGGAGCTCGTCTTCGAGGCAGGGTGTTGCAGGGCCGGGCGATGCCGGCAGGAGAAAGAGTCAGGCGCGCCAACGCCAGCGGGCGTGGGCCTTGATAACGCGCATCAAGAGTTTGCTGACAATTGTCACGGGAGGGGTCTCATCTATATGTTCCGGGACATTAGCGTACCGAACCTGGCGAAGCAACCGCATTCTACGATAGAAAAACCCCACTGGATGCAATCAGAACGGCGTGTATTCCCCGGATCAGCCCGACGTCAGCCGCTGGATACGGGCCCGCAGGCGCGGCGTGACGAAGTCCAGGAAGGCGCGCAGCTTCAAAGGCAGCGGCGTCTGCCCCCGGTGCACCAGGCTGACGGGCAACGGCGCAGACTCGAAGCGCTCCAGCACGATACGCAACCGGTTGTCGCGAACCGCCTCAGCGACCTGATACGACAGCACGCGAATCAGCCCGACACCCAACGCACAGGCGTCGATGGCCGCTTCGGCAGTATTGACCGCCAGCCGTGAACGCACCGCCACCGAACGCTCGCCCTTGCCCGTGCCGAACACCCAGGCGCGTCGGGATTCGAGGACCTCGAAGGTGATGCAGTCATGCCCGGCCAGTTGCTCCGGAGCCAGGGGCTCTCCCCGCTCGGCGAGGTAGCCGGGGCTGGCACATACCACCCGCCGCACGCTGCCTACGCTGGTCGCCATCTGCGAGCTGTCCGGCAACTCGCCGATGCGCAGCGCGACGTCGCTGTTTCCTCCATCAGGTGCACCACGCGATCGGTGAGCGTGAGGCTGACAGTGATCTGCGGGTACTGCGCGAGAAATTCGGCCAGCACCGGCACCACATGCAGACGCCCGAACACCACCGGCGCGGTGACCACCAGTTCGCCCCTGGGCGCGGCATACTCGCCGGTCGCCGCACGCTCGGCTTCTTCGATGTCCTGAAGAATCCGCCGGCATGCGGCCAGATACGAACTTCCCGCTTCGGTCAGCGAAAGCTGCCGGGTGGTGCGATGCAACAGGCGGGTGTTCAGATGCGCTTCCAACTCCGCGACCTTGCGGCTCACCGTCGCCAGCGGCGTACCCAACTGCCGGGCGGCGGCTGAGAGGCTGCCGGATTCGGCCACCGTGACGAATCGGGATCGCCGCGGCGATGCTGCTTCCCAAAGGCGTGCCGACCACCGACCTTTCCTACGGACGTCTGCTGACTTCACTCTGGCCACTGATGCGGGACAACCGGCCGATTCGTCAGTCGATGATCGTGCAGGCACTGTTGTGGGCGTGCTTCAACGCCTTCTGGGTCAACCTCGCCGCTCTGCTGGCCGAAGGTCCGTGGCACTTGAGCAGCGCCTGGGCAGGAGGTTTCGGCATCATCGGCGCGGCGGGCGCGCTGGCCGCGTCGCTGGGCGGCCGGGCATCTGACCGACTAGGGGCGCGCGCGGTCATCGGCGCCAGCATCGGCATTGTCACGCTGTCCTTCCTGCTGCTGGCTGGCGCAAACACCTCGCTGATCTATCTGGTGCTCGGCGTCATCGTGCTGGACATTGGCGTGCAGGCGGGCCTGGTCGCCAACCAGACGCGGGCCTTCGCGGTCGATCCCAAAGCCCAAGGCCGGATCAACAGCCTTTTACGTTGTGCAGGCCGCGTGTTTTTCCGCACAAAACCCATCCTGGATGACACAGGACATGGCGCTGTGTGTCATGACTGCTACCTTCTCGTACACAAATAACAAGACAAGAAGGGATTTCTCAATGTTCAAAACACCCCTGCGCGGTTCGTTTGCGGCCTGCCTGCTGGGCCTCGCCTGCTCCTCGGCGCTGGCCGCCTCCTCCCCTTACTCGACGATGATCGTATTCGGCGACAGCCTGGCCGACGCCGGCCAGTTCCCCGATGCCGGCGGCCCGGTGGGCGCTACGCTGCGCTTCACCAACCGCGTCGGGCCGACCTACCTGAACGGCAGCGGCGAAGTGTTCGGCCTGAACTCGTCGACTTTGCTCGGCAGCATGCTGGGCGTCGCGCCAGGCGACCTGCAGGCCTCGACGTCTCCCGTACGCGCCGCGTTGGGCCTGGCCGATGGCAACAACTGGGCGGTGGGCGGGGATCGAACCGATCAGATCCTGGCCGCGATCACCCGCCAGTCGCAAGTGGCCAACACCGACACCACGACCGGCGTGACCACGGTTTTCCGCACGCGCCCGGGGTATCTGGTAGGGACCGGTTTTCGCGCCGATCCCAACGCGCTCTATTACCTGACCGGTGGCGGTAACGATTTCCTGCAGGGCCGCGTGCTCAGTGCAGGCCAAGCGGTGGCCGCCGCAAACAACCTCGCCGACAGCGCGCAGGTGCTGTCTCAGGCGGGCGCGCGTTACATCATGGTCTGGCTGCTCCCGGACATCGGCCAGACGCCAGCGGTGTTCGGCACGCCGCTGCAAACCCCGTCGACACTGCTCAGCGGCGTGTTCAATCAGCAACTGGTCAGCCGCCTGGGCCAGATCGACGCCGAGGTCATTCCACTCAATGTCCCGGGCCTGGTGCGCGAAGTGCTCGATGACCCGGCGCGTTATGGGCTAGCCGCCGATCAGAATCTGGTCGGCACTTGTTTCAGTGGCAACAGCTGCACCGCCAACAGCGTGTACGGCATCGGCGGCCTGACGCCCGACCCGACCAAGCTGCTGTTCAACGACGGCGTTCACCCCACCGTGGCCGGCCAGCGGCTGATCGCCGACTACGGCTATTCGATTCTCTCGGCGCCATGGGAAATCAGCCTGCTGCCGGAAATGGCCAACGGCACCCTGCGCGCCCAGCAGGATGAACTGCGCAGCCAGTGGCTGGCGGACTGGGGCAATTGGCAAGGCGTCGGCCAATGGCGGGCAATCGTCGCCGGCGGCGGTCAGAAAATGGACTTCGACGCGCAAGGCAATTCCGCGAGCGCCGACGGCCACGGCTACAACCTCACCGTGGGTGGCAGCTACCGGTTTGCCGAAGACTGGCGCGCCGGTCTGGTGGCCGGTGCCTATCGACAGACCCTGGAGGCCGGCCCCCGGGATTCGGACTACAAGCTCAACAGCTACATCGCCACCGCGTTCGTGCAGTTTCAGGCCGAGCATCTGTGGGCAGACCTCGCAGCCTCGGGCGGACGACTGGACTACGACCACCTGAAACGCAAATTCGCCCTGGGCGTGAGCGAAGGCGCGGAAAAAGGCGATACCGACGGCGACCTCTGGGCCGTCAGTGGCCGGCTGGGTTACGACCTCGCCGGGCAAACCAGTCGCTGGCACGTCTCGCCGTTCATCAGCGCGGATTACTCGCACATCAACGTGGACGGCTATTCGGAAAACAGCACCCGTGCCACGGCGCTCAGCTATGACGACCAGACTCGTCGCTCGAAACGCCTCGGCGCAGGCCTGCAAGGCAAGTTCGACCTCACGCCGCAGACTCAAGTGTTCGGCGAAATCGCCCACGAGCGCGAGTTCGAAACGGATCAGCAGGACGTGACCATGGCCTTGAACAGCGTGCCGGGGGTGAATTTCACGTTGGAGGGATATGAGCCGCAACGCAGTCTGAACCGGGCCAGCGTGGGCCTGAGCCAGAAACTGGCACCGGATTTGACCCTGCACGCCGGCTACAACTGGCGCAAGAACGATGACGTGACGCAGCAAGGGGTGAATGTGGCGTTAAGTATGGATTTCTAGTGCCACAAAAAACGGCGCCATCGGCGCCGTTCCTGTGGATAAAACCCGATCACGCCTCTGGCGTCTGCTCCGCCAGGGCCACCGCGCGGAACATCGCGCGGCGTTTGTTGATGGTTTCTTCCCACTCCAGCGCCGGCACCGAGTCGGCAACGATGCCGCCACCGGCCTGAACGTGCAGTTCGCCGTTCTTGATCACTGCGGTGCGGATGGCAATCGCGGTGTCCATGTTGCCGTTCCACGCCAGGTAACCCACCGCTCCGCCGTAGACGCCGCGCTTGACCGGCTCCAGTTCGTCGATGATTTCCATCGCGCGAATCTTCGGCGCGCCGGACAAGGTGCCCGCCGGCAGAATCGCCCGCAGCGCGTCCATCGCCGTCAGGCCGCTTTTCAGTTGGCCGGTAACGTTGGAGACGATGTGCATCACGTTGGAATAACGCTCGATGACCATTTTCTCGGTCAGTTTCACCGAGCCGATTTCCGAGACGCGGCCCGTGTCGTTGCGGCCCAGGTCGATGAGCATCAAGTGCTCGGCGATTTCCTTGTCGTCGGACAGCAGGTCGACTTCCAGCGCATGGTCCGCTTCTTCGGTCGCGCCACGCGGGCGGGTGCCGGCGATCGGACGCACGGTGATCAGGTTGTCTTCGACGCGCACCAGCACTTCCGGCGAGCTGCCGACGACGTGGAAGTCGCCGAAGTTGAAGAAGTACATGTACGGCGTCGGGTTGAAGCAGCGCAGCGCGCGATACAGATCGATGGGCGCGGCCTTGAAGTCGATCGACATACGCTGCGACGGCACCACTTGCATGCAGTCGCCCGCCAGGATGTATTCCTTGATGGTGTCGACGGCTTTTTCGTAGTCGTCCTGGGTGAAGCTGGAGCGGAACTTGGGCTCGGCGGCTTGCGGACGGGTCAGGTCCAGGCCGCGACGCGGGGTGATCGGCTGACGCAGTTTCTCCATCAGCTCTTCCAGACGCGCCAGGCCGCTTTCATACGCTTCAGGCTGCGACGGGTCGACCAGCACGATGGCGTGCATCTTGCCCGCCAGGTTGTCGAACACCACCACGGCGTCAGAGACCATCAGCAGAATGTCCGGCACGCCCAGCGGATCCGGGTTCGGACATTTGCCCAAACGCGGCTCGACATAGCGCACGCAGTCATAGCCGAAGTAGCCCACCAGGCCGCCATTGAACCGCGGCAGGCCCGCCACGGTCGGCACGTTGTAGCGCGCCTTGAAGGTCTCGACGAAAGCCAACGGATCTTCAACGTCCTGCCGCTCGGTCTCGACACCGTCGTGGGTCACACTGATCGTGTGGTCGTGCACGCGCAAAACGGTGCGGCACGGCAGGCCGATCATCGAATAACGACCCCATTTCTCGCCGCCCTGCACCGACTCCAGCAAGTAGGAGTTCGGCTCGTCGGCGAGTTTCAGGTAGATCGACAGCGGCGTGTCGAAGTCAGCCAGGGTTTCGATGGCAAGGGGGATGCGGTTGTAGCCTTCGGCGGCCAAACGCAGGAATTCTTCGCGGGTCATGATCTGCCTCGTGGTCTGAGGGTAAAACGGTCAGGTATGCAAACGCGCCGCACAGGCGGCCAGATTCAAGTCAGGCGCGCCAACGCCAACGGGCCAGGGCCTTGATGACTTTCATCCAGAGTTTGCGAGTGACCACCACGATGGAATCTCTAAAGGA
Organism: Pseudomonas sp. 2; assembly: GCF_056627435.1. Classification (NCBI taxonomy): domain Bacteria; kingdom Pseudomonadati; phylum Pseudomonadota; class Gammaproteobacteria; order Pseudomonadales; family Pseudomonadaceae; genus Pseudomonas; species Pseudomonas sp. 2. Next base: position 260,413 of record NZ_JBWXNG010000008.1, on the reverse strand, counting down.
GGGAGTTGCAACGTCGGGCAACGTTATCTCAGCCCCAAGATCTAAGCAACCGGGAATAAGCTTGCGCAGGTCATCGATCACCAGCGCCGGAGATTCTTCGGCAATCGGACGCCCGTGGTTGTAGCCGTAACTCAATGCCACACAGGCGACACCGGCCGCCTTGGCCGCCAGCACATCGTTGCGCGAATCGCCCACGAACAGCGACTGCGAGCCGGGCACACCGGCCATTTTCATCACGAAAAACAGCGCGGCCGGGTCGGGCTTCTGCTGCGGCAGCGTGTCGCCGCCGACGATCCAGCGGAAGAACCGCCCCAGCTTCATGTCGTCCAGCAGCGGCGCCACGAAGCGCTCGGGCTTGTTGGTGATCAGGGCCATTTCCACGCCCTGCTTCTGCAGCCACTTCAGGGTCTCACGCACGCCGGGGTAGACGCGGGTCAGCGAATGGTTGTCGCTGTAGGCTTCCATGAAGATCGCCAGCGCCTCTTCGGTGGACGCCTCGTCGACAGCGGCGTGATCCATGTCGCCGGCCAGTGCGCGACGCACCAGCACGCGCACACCGTTGCCGATCCAGTTGCGCACCCGCTCGATACCGGCGGGGTCGCGGCCCAGCGCAATCAGCGTTTTGTCGACAGCTGCGGCCAGATCCGGCACCGAGTCGATCAGCGTGCCGTCCAGATCGAACATGATCAGTCTGGGCAAGCGACCCGGAAACAGCTGCTCGAAGCCGCTCATCAACGCGCCTGCGCCAGTTCTGCACGCATTTTGTCGATGACTTCCTTGTAGTCCGGCGCGTTGAAGATCGCGGAACCGGCCACGAAGGTGTCGGCGCCAGCGGCGGCGATTTCGCGGATGTTGTTCACGTTCACGCCGCCGTCGATTTCCAGACGGATGTCACGCCCGGACGCATCGATCAGCGCACGGGCTTCACGCAGTTTGTTGAGGGTGCCGGGGATGAACTTCTGGCCGCCGAAGCCCGGGTTGACGCTCATGAGCAGGATCATATCGACCTTGTCCATGACGTATTCGAGCAGGTTCAAGGGCGTTGCCGGGTTGAACACCAGGCCCGACTTGCAGCCGGCTTCGCGGACCAGTTGCAGCGAGCGGTCGATGTGCTGGGTCGCTTCCGGGTGGAAGGTGATGTAGGTCGCGCCGGCCTCGACGAAGTCGCCGATGATGCGATCCACCGGGCTGACCATCAGGTGCACATCGATCGGCGCGGTGACGCCGTACTTGCGCAGCGCCGCGCAGACCATCGGGCCGATGGTCAGGTTGGGCACGTAGTGATTGTCCATGACGTCGAAGTGAACGATATCGGCGCCAGCGGCCAGGACATTGTCGACTTCCTGGCCCAGGCGGGCGAAATCGGCGGACAGAATCGACGGAGCAATAGCGAAGGGCTGCATGACGCACCTTTTTTGAGCGAAATCACGGTGGCGCGCATTGTACCCCAGGAGTTTGCAACGTGGTGTGTGCGGCCGATCAATCGGCCAACGCCCGCTCCTTCTGGCGCTCGGCTTTCGCCACAGGTTGAGGGGCGGCTTTCATATCCTTGGCAAAGGTCCCGTCCACCTCGCCCTTGAAGAAATTCTTGCCGTAGATCAAGAGGCACAGCACCACGCCAATCCCGAACGCCCAGCTCGCGCCCTTGATCGCCAGCACTGCGCCGATCACACCGGCGATGCCCAGGTCACGCTGACTGCGCGCTTCGAGTATGCCCAGGCGCACGCTGACGTAGCCCTGAATCAGCAGCGTCAGGGACAGCGCCACGCCCAGGATTGGCTGCACCAGGGTCACCACCGGCAACAGCAGCAGGCCGGTGTTGGTGCCCCAGCGGAACGAGCCCACGCCGCCGATGATCGACTGCATGGCCTTCGGCCCGCCCTTGAAGCGCTCGATCACCACCACCAGCATCGCCGCCCACTTCGGCCCGCACATGGCCACGTCAGGCCCGAAGATGCTCATGAAGGCGTTGCGTGCGCCGAAGATCAGGTGAGCGCGGTCCGGGTTGTAGTCGACCACTTCGTCAGTGCGGACCGTTTCTGCCTCATCGAGCAGCGATTTCGCACTCAACACGTCGCCAAACACGATGATGTACACCGCCAGCATGGTCGGCAGCGCCGAGATGAACATCGACAGCGGCGGCATGCCCAGGCCGAACACGGTGTAGTTGTTCCACAGCCCGGCGAAGTCCGGCTTGCTGATGCCCCACTGAATGGTCGGCCACGGCGCTTCGCCAAACAGCGGCGCGACGACAACGGCCAACAGGATGATCGGCAGGATGCCCAGCTTCGCAAAGTTCCACCAGAAACGGTTGCGCTGTTTCAGGTCGTTGAAGTGCTGGGAGAAGATCAGGTAGAACGCGATGCCCACGGCAATCGAGATGGTCCACGGCAGCACGTTGAACTTGCCGCCGACCTGGAACACCGCGATCACCGCACTCAAGCCGGCGCCGACGATGATCCCCGACTTGATCGCCGAGGGCACGTATTCGACCACCTTCTTCGCCATCCCGGTCATGCCCAGCGCTATGGAAAACACCCCGAGCATCAACTGGAAGGCAATCAAGGCGTGGACACGCTCCGGGCCCATCGGGAACTGCGCGCAGTAGGCCATCAGCAACGGCACAGCCGGGGTGATCCAGCCCGGCACGGTCGGGTCGCCGAGCAGATGGTGCGTGAGGTAGAGCAAGCCGTTGAGCATCACCACCGCCAGCGCCACTTCGAATGGCATGCCCAGCAATTCGGTCATCAGCGGGATCGCGGCCAGGTCCACGGCGCACATCAAAAGGCCTTGGAGGTAGTCCGGCATCTCGAACTTGTAGTGAATGAACGGCAGCCGCACCTTGAACGGGCCGAGCGGGATGTAGGGGCTTTCGCTCCGCGATTGGGGAGTGTTGGACATGGGGTGCACCTGTCTTATTGGTTTTATGTGTGGGTCGTGTCGCGGCGAACGCCCGAATACGGATCGGGCGCTCTGTCATTCAGGCATCAGTAGGCTGCGCGGTAGATTTTCTCGATGTCACCGGCAGTCAACTTGCGCGGGTTGTTGCGCATCAGGCGCTCGATCTTGCTGGCCTCTTCAGCCATGGCCGGGATGGCGTCTTCGGGCACATTGAAGCTGCGCAGGCCGGCGGGGATATCGACCGCAGCGCACAGATCGGCCATGGCCTTGACAGCCAGGTCGGCGGCGTCCTGATCGCTCAGGTCAGCCACGCGAACGCCCATGGCTTCGGCGATGTCGCGGAATTTTTCCACGCAGGCCATCTTGTTCCACTCCATCACATACGGCAGCAGCAAGGCATTGCTGACGCCGTGGGCGATGTTGAAACGCCCGCCCAGCGGATACGCCAGCGCATGCACCGCGCCCACGCCAGCGTTGCCGAACGACATCCCGCCCATCAGGCTGGCGGTGGCCATGTCTTCGCGCGCCTGCAGGTTGTTCGGGTTGGCGTAGGCCTTGGGCAGCGCCTTGGCAATCAGCTTGATGGCGCCCAGGGCGATGGCATCGGTGATGGGCGACGCATTGACCGACAGGTACGACTCCACCGCATGCACCAGCGCATCGACGCCACTGGCCGCCGTCACGCTGCGCGGGCAGGTCAGGGTCATGGCCGGGCTGACCAGCGCCACATCCGGCAGCAGGTAATCGCTGACGATGCCCTTTTTCAGCTGCGCCTCTTTGTCGGAGAAGATCGCCACGTTGGTCACTTCCGAGCCAGTGCCTGCCGTGGTCGGAATCGCGATCAGCGCCGGGCCCTTGCGCTTGACCAGATCGACGCCGAACAGCTCGGCCAGCGGGCCTTCATGCCCGGCATAGGCTGCAACGCCCTTGGCGATATCGATGGCGCTGCCGCCGCCTAGGCCGATCAGCCCGTCGTGGCCGCCTTCGCGATAGGCGCGGGTGCAGTCCTCGACGATGGCGATTTCGGGCTCGGGTTTGACCTGATCGAAAATGCCATAGCGGCGCCCACCCAGTTGCGCCAGCGCGAGGTCGACGGTGCCGGACTTGACCAGAATGGTGTCGGTGACGATCAGCGGGTTGTTGACGTTCAGGCGGGTCAGTTCAGCGGCCAGCTGCTCGATGGCGGCTTGCCCTGTGATCAGTTTGTTGGCGATTTTGAAGGCAGCGATGCTCATCGGGCTCGTCCTGTGTGCGTTGTTTTAGTGAGAGACGTGCAAGATGAGATAGCGAAAGCTGTGCCATAACGCGCAAAGCCTTCTGGTACAAGGCTTTGCGCGGATCACGCGCGATTTGCGAGGGTTTTGACCGGCCAGTCCCGATCCATTTTCTGATCGGTTTTGCGGCCCTTGATTGAAATCCTAATCAGAGCGTTCCCAGCGTTTCATCTTCTGCACCACGGTCGCCTGGCTCACGCCGAGCGCCTTGGCGGCCAGGCGAGTGGTCTTGTGCACCTGCAACGCGGCGCGGATCGCCGCGCGCTCGGCGTTCTCCAGCACCTTGCGCAGCGGCAGGCGGCTTTCGTCGATGTGCTGCGGGTTGAGGTTGAGGATTTCGTCGGGCAGGTCCAGCGCTTCGATGATGCCGGTCTGGTTGGTGACCACCAGCCGCTCGGTGATGTTGATCAGCTCACGGATGTTTCCCGGCCAGGCGTACTCGCACATCAGGTCCAGCGCTTCCAGGCTCCACTGCACCTGGCGCTCGTAGCGGGTGTTGAAGCTGTCGAGGTAATAGTTGAGCAGCGGCGGGATCTCCTCGCTGCGCTCACGCAGGGCCGGAATGCTGATCGGCACCACGTTGAGCCGGTAATACAGATCGGCACGAAACTTCCCTTCGACGACCAGCTGCTTGAGGTCGTGATGGGTGGCGCTGATGATGCGCACATCGACCTCTTTGAGCTCCAGCCCGCCCACCGGAATGAAGCGGTTTTCCTCAATCACCTTGAGCAACTTGACCTGCACCGGCAGCGGCAAGTCGCCGATCTCGTCGAGGAACAGCGTGCCGTTGTGCGCCAGCTCCAGCAGCCCGCGCTTGCCTTTGGGGCCCGCGCCGGTAAAGGCACCGGGGGCATAGCCGAACAGCTCGGCCTCGATCAGGTTCTCGGGCAGCGCGCCGCAGTTGAGCGCCAGAAACGGCTCTTTGGCCCTGGGGCTTGCGTTGTGAATGAACTGCGCGACCAGGGTCTTGCCGACCCCGGTTTCGCCCTGCAGCAGCACCTTCACTGAGCTGCCGGCCACTTGCCGGGCGAGAGCGAACACCCGCCCCGACACTTCCTGATCGGCCATCAACGGCGAATGCAGCAGGTTGTCGCGCTGCCCGGCGTGCAATTTGGCCGTGCTGTTGCGCAGTTGCTTGAGCTGCTGCAACTCGTCGCGCTCGTGCTTCATGCGCAGCAGTTCGGTCATGTCGCGCACTGTGCTGACGACGTAGGACACCCGGTGTTCCGCATCGAGAATGGGCGTTGCGCTGACCAGCAGTTTCTTGCCCTGGCTCAGGCTCTGCATCACCGACACCGGCCGACCTTCCTGCAGCACCCGCAACGACGCGGATTGCGAAATGACGCCTTCCTTGACCAGCGCCTGCATCGAACGGCCGATCAGATCGGCACCACTCAAACCGGTGAGGCGTTCGTAAGCGTGATTGACCTTGAGCGTCGTGCCGTTGCCATCGGTGATGTACACGCCGTCGTGCAGGGCGTTGAGCAGTTCTTCGAAACTGGCGTCGTTGACGTTCACCGAGGGGCTCCGGAGCGGGGTGGGGAGCGGTGAAGTTTAAACGCTAAGGTGGGGGTTTGAGAGGCGACGATGGTCTGCAGGACTACCAACAACCCTTGTGGGAGTGAGCTTGCTCGCGAATGCGGTCTATCAGTCAAAACTGCATCGTCTGATCTGGCGCATTCGCGAGCAAGCTCACTCCCACAGAATCGGCAGAGCCTACTCCACCACCGCCGTACGCAACTTCTCGCTACGCCCGCGCAGCCACTCCAGCACCAGCAGCAGGATCACCGAGAAGGCCACCAGCAAGGTGGCCGCCGCCGCGATGGTGGGGCTGAGGTTTTCGCGGATGCCGCTGAACATCTGCCGAGGCAACGTGGCCTGTTCGGGGCCGGCGAGGAACAGGGTCACCACCACTTCGTCGAACGAGGTGGCGAAGGCGAACAGCGCGCCGGAAATCACCCCCGGCGCAATCAGTGGCAGCGTCACCCGGCGGAACGTGGTCACCGGCGAGGCACCCAGGCTGGCTGCAGCACGCACCAGGTTGTAGTTGAAACCCTGCAGCGTGGCTGACACGGTGATGATCACGAACGGCACACCCAGCACCGCATGCACCAGGATCAGCGAGGTGTAGCTGTTGCCCAGCCCCAGCGGGGCGAAAAACAGGTAACTGGCCACACCGATGATCACCACCGGCACCACCATCGGCGAGATCACCAACGCCATCACCAGCGATTTGCCGGGGAAGTTGCTGCGGGTCAGACCAATGGCCGCCAGCGTACCGAAGCCCATGGCCAGCACCGTGGCCGCCGGGGCGACGATCAGGCTGTTCTTCAGCGAGCGCATCCACTCCGCCGAGTTGAAGAAATCCTGGTACCAGTGCAGCGAGAAGCCCTGCAGCGGGTAGACCAGAAAGCTGCCCGAGTTGAACGACAGCGGCACGATCACCAGCACCGGCAGCACCAGGAACAACAGAATCAGCGCGCAGAGGATGCGCAGCGTGTAATGCCAGACCCGCTCGATGGGCGAGGAATAAGGACTCAACATGTTTCTCTCCTCAGCTCAGACGCAGGCGGCTGGCGCCGACCAGCCAGCTATAGATCAGGTACAGGACCACGGTCGCCAGCAGCAACAGGCCGCCCAGCGCGGTGGCCATGCCCCAGTTGATGCTGGTGTTGGTGTAGAACGCCACGAAGTAGCTGACCATCTGATCGTTCGGGCTGCCCAGCAGCGCCGGGGTGATGTAGTAACCGATGGCAAGGATGAACACCAGCAGGCAACCGGCGCCGACACCGGCGTAGGTCTGCGGGAAGTACACCCGCCAGAAGCTGGCAAAGGGGTTGCAGCCCAACGAAATCGCCGCCCGCATGTAGGTCGGCGAGATGCCTTTCATCACGCTGTAGATCGGCAGAATCATGAACGGCAGCATGATGTGCACCATCGAGATGTACACGCCGACCCGGTTGAACACCAGTTCCAGCGGCTTGTCGATGATGCCCATGGCCATCAGTGCACCGTTGATCAGGCCACCCGATTGCAGCAACACGATCCATGCGGCGACCCGCACCAGAATCGAGGTCCAGAACGGCAGCAGCACCAGAATCATCAGCAGGTTGCTCTGGCGTGCAGGCAGGTTTGCCAGCAGATAGGCCAGCGGATAGGCGAGGAACAGGCAGATCAAGGTGATCACCAGGCCCATCCAGAACGTACGGGCGAAGACGTCGATGTAGATCGCCTGATCCGGGGTCGCGGGGGCCAGCTCACCGAGGTCATCGATGCGATGGTCGACCGCGGCCAACAGGTAATAGGGGGTGAAGCTCGAAGTGTTGCGACGCACGGCCTGCCAGTACGCCGGGTCACCCCAACGTTCGTCGATGGCTTCCAGCGCCTCTTTGTAGGAAGCAGGTTCTTCCTTGAATGGCAGCGCGCGGGCGGTTTTCGCCAGCAGGCTGCGATAACCGGCCAGCTCCTGGTTCAGGCGCTTGGACAGATCGCCCAGGGTCTGGTTTTTGCGAGCGTCGGCCAAGTCCTGGCTTGCCGCCTTGTACACCGCTTCCGGTGGCAGGCCCTTGCCGTCCCATTTGTCGACTTCAACGACTGTGAGCGGCATGCCGCCGACCACTTCAGGGTTGCTCACGCTTTTGTAGAGCAGCGCCGCAATCGGCACCAGAAACACCAGCAGCAGGAAAATCGCCAATGGCGCGATCAACGCCTGAGCCTTCCAGCGGTTGACGCGCTCGGCACGGGCCAGGCGTTGCTTCAAGGTCGGGCTGGCGCCTTCAGTCAGGGGCACGGCGGTGGCCATAGCGAACTCCGAAATCTTTTTACAAAAGGTGCGGCTTTTTTCTCGATAAGAAACAGCACACACCCGGATCTGACACAAAAATGCGACGAGGACGGACACCGGTCCGTGGGAGCCGGCTTGCTGGCGAAAGCGTCAGGTCAGACGCCGCGATGTTGAATGAACCACCGCATTCGCCAGCAAGCCGGCTCCCACAAGTTTGCGGCTCGCAGGCTCGTACTGTTCAGACGCAAGCCGGCTCCCACAGGTCCGGGCCAAGCCGTTTACCGCAGGCTGCTTACTTGGCCGCCCAGGAGTTGAAACGCTGCTCCAGGTTTTCGCCGTTGTCGGTCCAGAAGCTCACGCTCAATTGCACCTGATCCTTGATGTTCTCAGGCGTGGTCGGCATGTTTTTCTGGTTGTCGGCGGTCAGCAGGCTGACAGCCTGGGAGTTGGCCGGGCCGTAGGCGATGTTCTCGGAGTAGGTCTTCTGCTGCTCAGGTTTGAGGGTGAAGGCCAGGAACTTCTTGGCTTCCTCGACGTTTTTCGCGCCCTTCGGAATGGCCCAGGAATCGAAGTCGTAGACGCCGCCGGCCCAGACGATTTTCAGGTTGCTTTCTTTCTGTACCGCAGCGATACGGCCGTTGTAGGCCGAGCTCATGACCACGTCACCCGATTGCAGGAATTGCGGCGGCTGGGCACCGGCTTCCCACCACTGGATGTTCGGCTTGAGCTCATCGAGCTTCTTGAACGCGCGGTCCTGGCCGTCTTTGCTGGCCAGCACTTTGTAGACGTCTTTTGGCGCAACGCCGTCAGCCATCAGGGCGAATTCCAAGGTGTACTTGGCGCCCTTGCGCAGGCCGCGCTTGCCCGGGAATTTCTTGGTGTCCCAGAAATCGGCCCAGCTGGTCGGTGCAGTTTTCAGCTTGTCGGCGTTGTAGGCCAGCACGGTCGACCAGACGAAGAAGCCCACGCCGCAAGTCTGGATCGCACCTGGTACGTAGTCTTCTTTCTTGCCCAGAATGGCCGGGTCGATCTCTTCGAACATGTCCTCGTCGCAACCGCGAGCCAGTTCAGGGGATTCGACTTCCACCAGGTCGTAAGTCACGCTCTTGGTGTCGACCATGGCTTTGACCTTGGCCATCTCACCGTTGTATTCGCCGGCAATGATCTTGCCGCTGCCTGCCTTTTCCCACGGGGCGTAGAAGGCCTTTTCCTGCGCGGCCTTGTTCGCACCACCGAAGGAAATGACAGTCAGATCGGCGGCCATGGCTTGCGCCGCGCACATCATGCCGACCGACAGGGCGGTGAGCTTCAATGTCTTGAGCATTTGTTTTTCTCTCCACGAACGATTTGGATAAGCGTTGGGGGCGATTTCTTTCGCCTCTGGGTGCTTCTTTTTACAAACACAGCGTGCGACTACAGCGTTTGAATCAATGCGCTTGCTGCAACGGGTCCAGCGCGCGGGCGTGCTCGACCTGCCAGCCAATGGGCACGACGTCGCCAACGCTCAGCGCCGGGTCCAGCTCGGCGATCGGTTGTTTGACGAAGAAGTCGGTTTTGCCCGCCACTTCCAGACGCACACGCACGTGGTCGCCCAGGTAGATGAACTCGGCCACGCGGCCCGAGAAACGGTTTACGCAACTCTCGCTGCGGCCATTGAGGCTCACGCGCTCCGGGCGAATCGACAGGGTCACCGGATCGCCTGCACCGCCGACGTTGACCGCCAGCGCCTCGACTTTCTCGCCACGGCCCAGAGTCACGACGCAGCGGTCGCCGGTCTGGCTGAGCAAGGTGCCGTTGATGCGGTTGTTCTCGCCGATGAAGTTGGCGACGAAGGTGTTCTTCGGCTCTTCGTACAGGGTGCGCGGCGGCGCGATCTGCTGGATTTCGCCCTGGTGGAACACCGCGACGCGGTCAGACATGGTCAGCGCTTCGCCTTGGTCGTGGGTCACGTAAACGACCGTCACGCCCAGACGCTGATGCAGGTGTTTGATCTCCATCTGCATGTGTTCGCGCAGCTGTTTGTCCAGCGCGCCGAGGGGTTCGTCCATCAGCACCAGTTGCGGCTCGAACACTAGTGCGCGGGCCAGTGCCACACGCTGCTGCTGGCCGCCGGACATCTGCGCCGGGTAACGATGGGAAAGCGAGCCGAGCTGCACCATGTCCAGCGCGCGCTTGACCTTCTCGGCCACGTCAGTCTTGCTCATGCCACGCACCGACAGCGGGAACGCCAGGTTCTCAGCGACCGTCATGTGCGGGAACAGCGCGTAGTTCTGGAACACCATGCCGATGTCGCGCTTGTGCGGCGGCACGTTGTTGATCGAACGGCCACCGAGCAGGATCTCGCCCGCGGTCGGTGTTTCGAAACCGGCGAGCATCATCAGGCTGGTGGTCTTGCCGGAACCCGAAGGCCCGAGCAGGGTGAGAAATTCGCCCTTGCGAATGTCCAGGTTGAGGTCTTTGACGATCAGAACTTCGCCGTCGTAGCTCTTTTGCACACCACGAAAGCTGACCAGAACATCGCTCGCCCCAGCGCTTGAATCGACGTTGCTCATTACCCACACCTTTGTTTAATCAAACGTGGGAACAAGCCTAGATCAGCCTGAAGACCGCGCAAATCGGGGGGTATGAGAGATTGTCCTAGGCGTGGTGGAAGGTCTGGGGTAGGGATTGCCCTACACGGATGGCGGGGATGGATATGTCCAGCGGCAGAAACAGTTCGTCTGTTTCAACGCCTTCGCGAGCAAGCTCGCTCCCACAGGGGAATGGTGCACCTCTGTGGGAGCGAGCTTGCTCGCGAAGGCGTCATTGCAGGCGCCAGAGAGAGTCGCTTTTAGATACGAGATCAGACCAGCTTGTGCTCCATCGCGTACTTCACCAATTCGGCCAGCGAGGTAATGTTGAGCTTCTGCATCAACCGCGCCTTGTGGGTGCTGATGGTTTTGCTGCTCAGCGCCAGCTGCTGGGCGATGTCGTTGACGTTGGCACCCTGGGCCAGGCGCTCGAACACCGAGAACTCGCGCTCGGACAACAGCGAATGTAAAGGCCGGCTGTCCGTCAGCCCCACTTCGAACACCATGCGGTCGGCCAGTTCCGGGTCGATGTAGCGTCCGCCCGACGCCACCCGTCGGATCGCCGTCAGCAACAGCGCGGGGTCGCTGTCCTTGGTGGCGTAACCGGCTGCGCCGATTTTCAAGGCGCGGGCGGCCATCTGCGCTTCGTCGTGCATCGACAGCACCAGAATCGCTGGCGGATTGTTCAGCGCACGGATCCTGGGAATGGCTTCAAGGCCGTTGACGCCGGGCATCGAGATGTCCAGCAGCACGACCTCGCACTCGGTGCAACGCAGCGTGTCGAGCAGTTGCTCGCCATTGCTGGCCTCTCCCGCCACGTAAAGATCCTTGGCCAGGCCGATCAGTTGCTTGATGCCCTCGCGGACGATGGTGTGATCTTCGGCGACCAATACACGAATCACTGCACTTGCTCCTGCGCGACCTGTTCCAGCGGAATGTAGATACGCAAGGTTGTGCCTTCTCCCAGCGTGCTGTCCAGATGCAATCGTCCGCCCATGATCAACACCCGCTCGCGCATGCCCACCAGGCCGAACGACGCCGGGCGTTCGGCAACCTGATCGAAGCCCTTGCCATCATCGGCGACGCTCATGCACAGCACGCCGTCCTTGAGGCTCAGGTTCAACTCCACCGAGTGCGCTTCGGCATGACGCATCACGTTGGTCAGAGCCTCCTGCAGAATGCGGAACAGACCGATGGCCGTGGCGTCGGCCAGCCTCGGCAGGTTGTCCGGCACCTGGACCAGACACGGGATCTGCGTGCGCGCCTCGAAGCGCCGGGCCTGCCATTCGATGGCCGAAGCGATGCCGGCATCCAGAATCGGCGGACGCAACGCTGTCGCCACATCGCGCACCAGCTGGAACAACTGGGCGATCAGGCGCTTCATGCTGTTCAAGCGATCGCGCAGGCCAGGATCGAGATCGGCGTAGGCCAGTTCGCACATGGACGTTTCCAGCTTGAGCACGGTCAGCATCTGACCCAGCTCGTCGTGCACTTCCCGGGCGATGCGGGCCTTTTCCTCTTCCCGTACCGTTTCCAGGTGCGCCGACAACTCGCGCAACTGTTCGGCCAGGACCTGCAGACGCGCCTCGCTTTCCTGCAGGGCAGCCAGTGAGCGACGGCGCTCGGTGACATCGGTGATAAACACCACAAGATACTCGGCCTCGCGAAACCTGAGAAAGCTCAGTGACACATCGGCGGGCAGAATGCTGCCATCGGCGCGCACGCAATTGCTTTCGAAGTTCTGCGGAGCGTCGTCGCTGGCGCGGGCGTTCTTCCACAGGTTGAGCCAGCGATCCATGTTCAGTTGCGGCTCGAAGTCGATCAGCGGCCGATCGACCACGCCGCCGCTTTGGTAGCCCAGCATGGCCTCGGCCGCTCGGTTGGCGTAGCGCACATGGCTGTCCCAGTTGACCCAGAGAATGCCCACAGTGCTCTGGTCGATGGAAAACTGCGCCAGACGCAGCGCCTCTTCGTTGGCCAGCCGCCGGGTGAGCTCCTCTCGGGCGGCGAGCAATTCGCGCTCAAGGGTCTGTTGCTGCTTGCGCTGCCAGTAGACGATCGCCGCGCTCGATAGAAACAGCACCAGAAAAAACAGCGCAAGGTTTTTCCACAGCCCCGGCGATTCGCTGACCCGCGTGTATTTGGCTTGCAGCCACTGCGCGTGCAACTGGTCCAGATCCTTGGGCGCGATCGCATTCAGCGCCAGGCTGATGATGTCAGCCAGCTCCGGTGCATCCCGTCGTGACGCCACGCGCAACAGCTGTGGTGAGCCGATATCGCCGACCACCGCCAGATCGGCGAACTCATTCTCCCGGGACAGCCGACTCAACTGCGCCTCATCGACCACCGCATAGCGCGCCTGCTGGGTGAGCAGCAGTTGCAAGGCCTGGCGATCCAGTGGCACGCCTTGCAGGTTGAGATGGGAATAGTTGGAGCGCAGGTAATCGGCAGTCGCGCTGGGCATGCGCACGGCGACCCGCACCTGCTCGCCGAGCTTTTCGAGGTCCACGGCACCGGCGCCATCGCGCTCGCCGACAATCAGCTGCGACACCCGCATGTAGGGGTCCGAATACAGCCACAGGCGCAGGCCCGCTGGGGTCTGTGTCAGGCCCGGGGCGAAATCGACCTCGCCATCGGCCAGGGCTTTTTCAAGCTCGGCCTGATCGGAGAAATTACGCCAGATCAACTCGACCTGCAGGGTTCTGGCCAGCAGATTGACCAGATCGACGTTGGCCCCGGACAACACCTGGGCCCGCCGGTCGAATTGCGCATAAGGCGCCTGCAACACCAGGCCGACGCGCAACTGCCCGCGCTGGTTGAGCCAGTCACGCTGAGCGTTGCTCAGCACATCCGCGGGCGCGGGCACTGCGCCCGCCTGCGCAGCGCCGGACACGCCAATCAGCAACAGCGCCATCAAGAGCGCTCTGGCACAGCCGATAACCCAAAGGCACAGCACGCGGATTCTCAATCTGTCATCCCCACTTCCCTGAATCCTCGCTCGATCATCTGGTGTGCATGGCGCCTGAACGCGGTCGGCAAGCCCCGGCCTGACAAACCGCCATCAACCCATTAGGCTGCCGGAATTGTTTCTGGCCTTTGGAATATTCGATGTCCTACACCATTCGCGCAATATTTCCCGCGATTTGCCTGACACTGATCCTACCTTGCTCGCAGATCGCCATGGCCGCCGACCCGGCACCCGCCACCGACGCGAAAGCTGAGGAGAAAGCGCCCGAACGCGCCGCCCTGCCCTCGCGCAGCCAGGAAGATTCGCTCGCACTGGAGCGCAGTGTCCCACAAGCCGAGCAGCAACAATTGCAGGCCGCAGACGAAAGCTTCCTCGCCTTGTGGAAACCCGCCAACGTCGACGAACCCAAGGGCGCGGTGGTGATCGTACCCGGTGCCGATGAGTCGGCAGACTGGCCCATCGCGGTCGGCCCCCTGCGCAACAAGCTGCCGGATGTCGGCTGGGCCAGCCTGAGCCTGTCCATGCCGGACGCCTACAACGACGGCGTTTTCGCACGCACCGCCGACGCACCGGCCACAGACGACAAGCCAGCGGCTGACAAGGATAAGGAAAAAACGCCCGACCCTGCCGCCAGCGCAGAAGCCGATGCCAAGGCGGCAGCCGAACAGGCTGCAGCCCAGGCAGAACGGGACAAGGCGACCGCCGAGAAAGTCTTCGCCCGGATCGACAGCGCGGTGGCATTCGCCCAACAGAACAAGGCCCACAGCGTCGTCCTGCTCGGCCACGGCACCGGCGCCTACTGGGCGGCGCGCTACATGAGCGAGCGTCCGGCTCCGGCGATCCAGAAGCTGGTGATGGTGACGGCCGTGGAAACCGCGCTGCAGAAACCTTCGCTGGTCGAGGTGCTGCCTACGCTGAAAGTGCCGACGTCGGACTTCGTCAACCGCGACCTGCCGGTGCCGCGTCAGCAGGCCAAGGACCGCCTGGACGTCAGCAAACGCATCAAGAACGCGAAATTCACCCAGGTGGCGCTGACGGCCGTGCCGGGCAACCGGGCGAGCGAGCAGGAGCAACTGGTGCGTCGGGTTCGCGGGTGGCTGGATGCGGAGTGACGCCGCCACTCTGCCTCTGCCGAAGGCGTGGGAGCCGGCTTGCTGGCGAATTCGGTCGGTCACCGAACATAGCGGTGCCTGACCGAACGCTTCGCCAGCAAGCCGGCTCCCACAATCGCAATGCCTCGGACCTTAACGAAACCCGCGCCGGTCGCGAATCACCGCATAGGCATGGTGCAACTCGCGGGTCTTCTCGGTCGCATCGCGCACCTGTGACTGGCTCGCCCCGGAGCCTGCGACCTTGTCCGGATGATGGCGGCTGAGCAAGCGTCGATACGCCCGCTTGATCTGCGCCGGCTCCGCATCCGAACGCACACCCAACAATCGCAGCGCTTCCTGATACTCGCCACCGCTGCTGGCCGGCGCGCGGTTGCGCTGTTCGTCCTCGGTGGCGGCCAATCCCTCAACCTGCTCGGTGGTCCAGCCCAGCCATTTGCCCCATTGCACGATCAGCGCGCGCTCGGCCCGCGACGCCTTGCCGTCCGCCCAGGCCATGCGCCAGCAGGCGCGCAGCAAGCCCTCGGCGGCGTGGGGCTGGGTTTTCAGCCGATGCAGATGCACCTGCAAATTGTCACGCCCGTCCTTGCCGCGATTGAATGCGGCAATCGCCCGCCGCGTCGCGGATTCGCCCAGGTCCAGCCGGCGCATTTCCACCCGCGCCTGCTGAATATGCCCGTCGACCACCCGGCCATCACTCTTGGCCACCCGCCCCAGCAGAATGAAGATCAGCTCGTCATCACGCGGCACGCTACGCCCGCGAGCGCGCTCCCACAGCTCGGCCAGGCTCTGCACATGCAGCCGTCGATCCAGCGCCTGCCCCAGCAGCGCGCCCAGCATGGCGCCGGGAATGCTGGCAATTGCATACCCGGCGCCACCGCCGATTACCGTAAATGGCCAGAGCATTCAGGAATGCACCGCAAGGATCTGCTCGACTTCTGCCAACCGTTCATGGGTGCCGACGTCGACCCAGCGCCCGGCCAGATGCTCGCCGCTCACCAAGCCCTTGGCCATCGCGTCACGCAGCAACGGCGCGAGTTTGAACGCGCCT
Source organism: Pseudomonas sp. 2 (assembly GCF_056627435.1). Lineage (NCBI taxonomy): Bacteria > Pseudomonadati > Pseudomonadota > Gammaproteobacteria > Pseudomonadales > Pseudomonadaceae > Pseudomonas > Pseudomonas sp. 2. Next base: position 244,756 of record NZ_JBWXNG010000008.1, on the reverse strand, counting down.
TCGCTGCAACCGGCAAACAAATCAGGATGGAGGACGGCGATGCCGCTGTAGGTCAGGCGCGGCAGGCTGGCATCGTCGATCACCTGGCCATTGACCAGGGCGAAATCCCCGGCCGGGTGATGCGCCGGGTTGTCCACCAGCACCAGATGAGCCAGGCCGTCGATCGAGCGGTTCAGGCCGGCGAAGTCGCAGTCGGTCCAGATATCGCCATTGACCACCAGAAACGGCTCGTCACCCAGCAACGGCAGCGCACGAAAGATGCCGCCACCGGTCTCCAGCGGTTCGCCTTCTGGCGAGTAGCGGATATTCAGGCCCAGTTGCCGGCCATCGCCCAGATAGTCCTCGATCTGCTGCCCGAGCCAGGCATGGTTGATCACCACTTCGGTGAAACCTGCGAGCTTCAGCGCGCGCAGGTGGTACTCGATCAGCGGAACACCGCCGGCGCGCACCAGCGGCTTGGGCGTGTGCAGGGTCAATGGACGCAGGCGCTCGCCCTTGCCGGCGGCCAGAATCATCGCTTTCATGGGTTCCTCTTGGAAACAGTCTTCACATCCGTACCTTACAAGCAGCGATCATCGACGCTCAGGCTTCTTGTTTTGGCTGACCGAGGCTGGTCAGCAGATTGTTCAGTTCCACCAGCTCCGGCCGGCGCGCCAGCACCGCTTCTATATAAGAGAAGAAGCGCGGCACATCGGCGACATAGCGCGGCTTGCCATCACGGTGGCAAATGCGGGCGAAGATACCGATGACCTTCAAGTGCCGCTGCACGCCCATCAGATCGCTGGCGCGGCGGAACTCCTGGAAATCGTCCTGCACGGGAATGCCTTTTTCTCGGGCCTTTTCCCAATACACCTTGAGCCAGTTCGCAACACGCTCCTCGGGCCAGCTCAGGAATGCATCCTTGAACAGGCATGTGATGTCGTAAGTCACCGGGCCATACACCGCATCCTGGAAGTCCAGCACGCCGGGATTCGGTTCGCTGAGCATCAGGTTGCGCGACATGTAGTCGCGGTGCACCAACACTTTGGGCTGCGCCAGGGCGCTGTCGATCAACAGCTCGCTGACGCGCTGCCAACTGGCCTGCTGCGCAGCGTCAAACTCGACACCCAGGTGGCGTTTCACGTACCACTCGGGGAACAGCTCCAGCTCGCGACGCAGCAACGCCACATCGTAGCTCGGCAATGGCGTCTGCATCGGCAACTGCTGATAGGCCAGCAAGGCGTCGATGGCATCGGCGAACAATTGATCGGCATTGTGCTCGTCGATCACATCCAGATAGGTTTTGCGACCCAGATCGTTGAGCAGAAGGAAGCCCTGATTCAGGTCTTCGGCATAAATGAGCGGAACATTAATCCCCGATTCGCTCAATAAATGAGCGATATCCACGAAGGGTTTGCAGTTTTCCTGGGGCGGTGGCGCATCCATCACAATAAATGTGCGGTCCGGACTCTCCCAACGGAAGTAACGACGAAAACTCGCATCGCTGCTGGCCGCAGTCAATGTGGCCGGGGGAACGGCGCCCCAGCCCTGTTTCGAAAACAATTCTGGCAGCTGTTCATCGAGCCAAACTTTCAGGTGTTGCAGGCGTACATCTTGATCTGGCATTGCAAGGGTCTCCGACGGCGCTAGCCGTCAAGCGGGTCATGCTTTATTATCCGACATCTTTTTCAGCCCATCGAGAGGCGTGCGGCCCCCCGCGGGCAGATGGCGCGCAGGAAGCCCGGACTAATAAGATGGCATTGAAATCCCCCGCGTTTCGTAAAAAATTTCCGTTGCTGGTAACCGGCAGTTTGCTGGCGATGCAACCTCTGGCCACTCAGTACGTGGTTGCAGCCGAACAGTATGACTGCTCGGTGTCGGCAACCGGTTCCTGGGATTGCTCTCCGAAAACCAACGCAGCCCAGTTGCCTCCGCGGCCTGTGCACGACGCCAACAGTGTGTCGTCCAACAGCAGCACGGCCACTGAAGGCACGACCACCACCGAAAGCGGTGAAGTCGTGCCCAAGACGATGCTGGTCACCGAGGCCAAGGGCCGTGGCTTGAGATCGCGCAGCGCCGACTACAGCCATCTGGACTGGGTTCCACGTGAGAAGCTGACCGCTGCCCAACTGGCAGAGACAGGCCCTTATTGCTCCGGCGCCTACATCGAGCCGATTCGCCCTGGCATGGACGACAAGACCGCCAAGAGCGATGCGCCGACGTTCATCGGTGCCAAGGCTTCGCGCTATCAGCAGGAAGAGCAGATCGCCACCCTGGCCGGTGACGTCGTCATGCGCCAGGGCTCGATGCAGGTCGAATCCGACGAGGCCAGCCTGCACCAGGCCGAGAACCGTGGCGAGCTGAATGGCGATGTCCGTCTACGCGACAACGGCGCGCTGATCGTGGGCGACCACGCCGAAATCCAGCTGGACACCGGCGAAGCGAAAGTCGACAACGCCGAATACGTGCTGCACAAGTCCAACGTGCGGGGTAACGCGCTGTACGCCCGTCGTGCAGAAAACGCCATCATCCGCCTCAAGGACGGTACGTACACCACGTGCGAACCGAGCAGCAACGCCTGGACGGTCAAGGGCAACAACATCACCCTGAACCCGGCCACTGGTTTCGGTACGGCGACCAACGCCACCCTGCGCGTGAAGGACATTCCGATCCTCTACACGCCGTACATCTATTTCCCGATCGACGACCGTCGCCAGTCCGGCTTCCTGCCACCGACCATCGGTGCCAGCAGCGACACCGGCTTCTCGTTGCTCACCCCGTACTACTTCAACCTGGCGCCGAACTACGACGCCACGTTGTACCCGACCTACATGGCCAAGCGCGGCCTGTTGCTCGAAGGCGAGTTCCGCTACCTGACCAAGAGCAGCGAAGGTCAGTTCGGCGCCGCTTACCTGAACGACGACAACGACGATCGCAAGCTGCAGTCCGATTACAAGGACACGCGCTGGATGATCAACTGGCAGGATCGCAGCGGCCTGGACACACGCCTCACGTCCAAGATCGACTACACCAAGGTCAGCGATCCTTACTACTTCAAGGATCTGAAAAGCGGCCAGGAAGGCGTCAGTACCCACGACTTCCTGAACCAGCAAGGTGCCTTGACCTACCGTGGCGACAGCTATACAGCCGGTCTGAACGTTCAGCAGTATCAGCTGACTACGGTTACCCAGATCACGCCTTATGGCCGCCTGCCGCAGCTGACCCTCAACGGTACGCTGCCATTCCGTCCGGAAGGCCTGAAGTTCGATTACGAGACCGAGCTGGTTCGCTTCGATCGTGACCTGCGTACTGGCGGGTTTACGGACGAGGACGGCTTCACCACGCCACGCCTGGACACCAACGTCGCCGGCCTGGCCCGCGCCAACGGCAACCGGTTGAACCTCGCGCCGTCGATCAGCCTGCCGCTGACTGCGTCTTATGGCTACATCACGCCAAAACTGAAATATCAGTACACCAAGTACGATCTGGATCTGGACGCTCAAGGCAAGCGCACGCTGCTGGATGGCGAACAGTTCGACAGCGGCGTCGACCGCTCGATCCCGATCGCCAGCGTCGACAGCGGCCTGTACTTCGATCGCAACACCAACTGGTTCGGCACGAACTATCGCCAGACCCTGGAACCGCGTCTGTACTACCTCTATGTGCCGTACAAGGACCAGACCGACATCCCGGTTTTCGACACGGGTGAAACCACCTTCAACTACAGCTCGCTGTTCCGCGACAACCGCTTCGTTGGCGGGGACCGCGTGGGTGACGAGAACAAGCTGTCGCTGGGTGTGACCAACCGCTGGATCGAAGACAACGGCTTCGAACGTCAACGCTTCAGCATTGGCCAGGCGTTGTACTTCAAGGATCGCAAGGTCCAGTTGCCAGGCATCAGCTTCGACGACCGCAAGGACGCCCAGTCCGACGTCTCGCCGTACGCGCTGGAATACGAATATCGCTTCAACCGCGACTGGCGTCTGGCCTCCGACTTCAACTGGGACCCGGACAGCCGCAGCACCCGTTCGGGCAGCGCGATGTTCCACTACCAGCCTGAAGACGAGCCGGGCAAAGTGTTCAACGCCGGTTATCGCTACCGCAACGACCAGGTCCGTTACGACCCGGCAACCGGTCGCTGGACCGTGGGCGGCGGCGACGCCGTGCTGGCTGACGGCTCGGTCATCAAGGACTACTACAAGATCGAGCAGCATGACTTCTCGGTCATCTGGCCGGTCGTCCCACAGTGGAGCGCCATCGCTCGCTGGCAGTATGACTACAACCGCAGTCGCACCCTGGAAGCCTTCGGTGGTTTCGAATACGACAACTGCTGCTGGAAGCTGCGTCTGATCAACCGTTACTGGGTTGACTACGACGAGTCCACGCAAGAAGTGGCGACCAACGAGAAGGGCGACCGCGGCATCTTCCTACAAATCGTGTTGAAGGGACTTGGTGGCGTTGTTGGCCAGAAAGTTGAAAGCTTCCTCGACAAAGGCATCCAAGGTTATCGTGAACGTGAAGACCAAGCTTTCTGATTGTCTGCGCCCGCTGATGCTGGGCGCGTTGCTCATCGGTACCGTGGCGCACGCTGAAGTGCGCCCCATCGACAGTGTGGTCGCCATCGTCGACAACGACGTGGTCATGAAAAGCCAGCTCGATCAGCGCACCCGTGAAGTTCAGCAAACCATCGCCAAGCGCGGCCAGGGCGTGCCCCCGGCCAGCGCACTGGAATCCCAGGTTCTGGATCGCCTGATCCTGGAAAACCTGCAGTTGCAGATCGGCGAGCGCTCCGGCATTCGCATCACCGACGAAGAACTGAACCAGGCGGTCGGCACCATCGCTCAGCGCAACAACATGAGCATCGAGCAGTTCAAGGCAGCGCTGGCCCACGACGGCCTGTCGTACCAAGCTGCCCGTGAACAGATCCGCCGCGAGATGATCATCAGCCGCGTGCGTCAGCGCCGCGTGGCCGAGCGCATTCAGGTGTCGGAACAGGAAGTGAAGAACTTCCTGGCGTCGGACCTGGGCAAGGCGCAGTTCTCCGAAGAGTACCACTTGGCCAATATCCTGATTCCTACGCCTGACAGTGCTTCCTCGGACCAGATCCAGGCGGCTGCCGTTAAAGCGCGGGACATCTACGGCAAGCTGCAACAAGGTGCCAACTTCGAACAACTGGCGATCTCTTCCTCGGCCAGCGAAAGCGCCCTGGACGGCGGTGACATGGGCTGGCGTAAAGCCGCTCAACTGCCACCTCCGTTCGGCGACATGCTCGCCTCGATGAGCGCCGGCGACGTGACCCCACCGGCCCGTACCCCGGGCGGTTTCATCATCCTCAAGTTGCTGGGTAAACGCGGCGGCGAGAATCAGACCCAGATGCGCGACGAAGTCCATGTTCGCCACATCCTGATCAAGCCAAGCGAAATCCGCAGCCCGGCTGAAACCAAGCTGCTGGCAGAGCGCATCTACGATCGCATCCAGAACGGCGAAGACTTCGGCGAATTGGCGAAGAACTTCTCGGAAGACCCGGGCTCGGCGCTCAACGGCGGCGACATGAACTGGGTTGACCCACGTTCGCTGGTGCCGGAGTTCCGCGACGTGATGAACGAGACGCCACAAGGTGTCGTGTCCAAGCCGTTCCAGACCCAATTCGGCTGGCACGTCCTGGAAGTGCTGGGCCGTCGCGCCACCGACAGCACCAATCAGGCGCGCGAGCAGCAGGCCATGACCGTACTGCGTAACCGCAAATACGACGAAGAGCTGCAAACCTGGCTGCGTCAGATCCGCGACGAAGCCTACGTCGAAATCAAGCTGCCTGGCGCTGACCAGGCTGCCAAGTGAAACCCCAGCGTTTCGCCCTGACACCCGGCGAGCCCGCCGGCATTGGTCCTGACCTCTGCCTGCTGCTCGCCGCGCAGTCCCAGCCTCACCCCCTGATTGCCATCACCAGTTGCGACCTGCTCAGCGAGCGGGCCGCGCAACTGGGTGTGGCTATCAGTCTGATTCCTGTCACGCCGGATGCATGGCCTGAGCTGCCCGCCCCCGCCGGCAGCCTGTATGTGTGGGACACACCGCTGGCGGCGCCTGTCGTCACCGGCCAGTTGAACAAGGCCAATGGCCCGTTCGTCCTGGAAACCCTGACCCGCGCCGGCGTCGGCTGCCTGAACGGCGATTTCGCCGGGATGATCACCGCCCCCGTGCACAAGGGCGTGATCAACGAGAGCGGCATTGCCTTCTCCGGCCACACCGAGTTTCTCGCCGAGCTGACCCAGACCGAACAAGTGGTGATGATGCTGGCCACTGGCGATCTGCGCGTTGCCCTGGTGACCACTCACCTGCCCCTGCGTGACATCGCCGACGCCATCACCCCCGACCGGCTGGAGCGCGTGACACGCATCCTGCACGCCGATCTGGTCAACAAATTCGGCATCGCCCACCCGCGCATTCTGGTCTGCGGCCTGAATCCGCACGCGGGCGAAGGCGGCCATCTGGGCCGCGAAGAAATCGACATCATCGAACCCACCCTGGAGCGTCTGCGCAGCGATGGCCTGGATTTGCGCGGCCCGCTGCCCGCCGACACTCTGTTTACCCCCAAATATCTGGAGCACTGCGATGCAGTGCTGGCGATGTACCACGACCAGGGCCTGCCCGTACTCAAGTACAAAGGCTTCGGCGCTGCCGTCAACGTCACCCTGGGCCTGCCGATCATTCGCACTTCTGTGGATCACGGCACGGCGCTGGACCTGGCCGGCAGCGGCAGGATCGACACCGGCAGCCTCAAGGTCGCGCTGCACACCGCCTATCAGATGGCCGAGACCCGTACGTAAATGACCGAGCAATACCAACACAAGGCGCGCAAGCGCTTCGGCCAGAACTTCCTGCACGACGCCGGCGTGATCGACAAGATCCTGCGTTCGATCCGCGCCAAGGCCGATGACCGCATGCTGGAAATCGGCCCGGGCCAGGGCGCCCTGACCGAAGGCCTGCTGGGCAGCGGCGCCAAGCTGGACGTCGTCGAGCTGGACAAGGACCTGGTGCCGATCCTCATGCAGCAGTTCAGCCACCTGCCCAACTTCAACCTGCATCAGGGCGACGCGCTGAAGTTCGACTTCAACACCCTGAACGCCGCGCCCAACAGCCTGCGCGTGGTCGGCAACCTGCCGTACAACATTTCCACGCCGCTGATTTTCCACCTGCTGGACAACGCCCACCTGATCCGCGACATGCATTTCATGCTGCAGAAGGAAGTGGTCGAGCGTCTGGCTGCGGGCCCGGGCGGCGGCGACTGGGGCCGTCTGTCGATCATGGTCCAGTACCACTGCCGCGTGGAACACCTGTTCAACGTCGGCCCCGGTGCGTTCAACCCGCCACCGAAGGTCGATTCGGCCATCGTGCGCCTGGTGCCCCACGAGACCCTGCCGCACCCGGCGAAGGATCACCGCCTGCTGGAGCGCGTCGTGCGCGAAGCCTTCAACCAGCGCCGCAAGACCCTGCGCAACACGCTGAAAGCCCTGCTGACCAGCGAAGAAATTTCCGACGCCGGAGTAGACGGCAGCCTGCGACCAGAACAGCTTGATCTGGCTGCATTCGTCCGTCTGGCTGACAAACTCAGCGAGAAACCCGCCGCCGCGTAACACCGACAGGACATGTCCGGGGCTGCCAGCCATTGGTTTTTTACCCGTGACATGTCCTAGACTGAACGCTCTACGGGCTTTTCCGACTCTTTCCGCTTTCGCTTTAAGGCCTCTTGCATGTCCGATCCTCGTTATCAGGTCGACGTCAGCGTCGTGACCCGCTTTCTCGCCGAACAATCCCAGCCTGAGCAGAACCGCTTTGCGTTCGCCTACACCATCACCGTGCACAACAACGGCGAGCTGCCGGCCAAGCTGCTGTCGCGCCACTGGGTGATCACCGATGGCGACGGCCATGTCGAAGAAGTGCGCGGCGAAGGCGTCGTCGGCCAGCAGCCGCTGATCCAGGCCGGGCAGAGCCACACCTACAGCAGCGGCACCGTGATGACGACCAAGGTCGGCAACATGCAGGGCACCTACCAAATGCTCGCCGAAGACGGCAAACGCTTCGACGCGGTCATCGCGCCCTTCCGCCTGGCGGTACCGGGGGCGCTTCACTGATGACGGTGTATGCGGTCGGAGATCTGCAAGGCTGCCTTGAACCCTTGAAGTGCCTGCTGGAGCGTGTGTCGTTCGAACGCGGCAGGGACAAACTCTGGCTGGTGGGTGACCTGGTCAATCGCGGCCCGCATTCGCTGGAAACCCTGCGCTTTCTCTACGCCATGCGCGACTCGGTGGTTTGCGTGCTCGGCAACCACGACCTGCATCTGCTGGCGGCCGGGCGCAACATCGAACGCCTGAAAAAAGGCGACACCTTGCGCGAGATTCTCGAAGCGCCGGACGCCAAGGACCTGCTCGACTGGCTGCGCCAGCAGAAGCTCGTGCACTACGACACCGAGCGCGACATCGCCATGGTCCACGCCGGCATCCCGCCGCAGTGGACGCTGAAAAAGGCCCTGCGCTGCGCCGAGGAAGTCGAAGAGGCGTTGCGTGACGACAACCTGTTCGAGCCGTTTCTGGACGGCATGTACGGCAACGAGCCGGCCAAGTGGGACAAGGATCTGAGCGGCGTGACTCGCCTGCGCGTCATCACCAACTATTTCACCCGCATGCGCTTCTGCACCAGCGACGGCAAGCTCGACCTCAAGAGCAAGGAAGGCCTGGACAGCGCGCCGGCCGGCTACCTGCCCTGGTTCAGCCACAAGGAGCGCAAGACCAAAGGCCTGAATATCATCTTCGGCCATTGGGCGGCCCTCGAAGGGCGCTGTGACGAGCCTGGCGTCTATGCACTGGACACCGGCTGCGTCTGGGGCGGCAGGATGCGCATGCTCAACGTCGATACCCGTCAGGTGATCCATTGCGATTGCGACGAGCGTGGCGATCTGGCCAAACCCGCCCCTGCGCCTTCGCCGGCTGGCGACCGCAGCCATCTTCAGCGCTAGAATTTCATTTTTCGGTTCTCGACCGTTCGAGCACCCCACGGCCCAGGAGCCCACGCCATGACCGAATTCAAACGTATCCCGCCGGAGCAGGCTCACGCCCTGCGCGAGAATGGCGCCGTATTGGTGGATGTGCGCGATGCGCAGACCTTCGCCAGCAGTCACATTCCTGACTCGCACCACCTGGACAATCATTCGGTGGCCGACTTCATTCGCAACGCCGATCTGGATAAACCGCTCGTCGTCGTGTGCTATCACGGCAACTCAAGCCAGAGCGCGGCAGCCTATCTTGTCAGTCAGGGCTTCTCCGAGGTCTACAGCATGGATGGCGGTTTCGAGTTGTGGAAAACCACTTTCCCTGGCGAAACCGCGCAAGGCTGATTCGAAAATATTTTTTTGACGCTCGATCCCGCGTTCTACGCGGGCTCGCGCCCCCAACTGACGAACGGTCCCGCTTCGTTCACGTGCATTCCTTCTTTGTGTGCGCGATTCCGATCTATCCTTACCTCAGGCCATCCGAATCAGGGGAGAGCCGGTACACCGGCGCGTGGGTCATCGGTAGCTACTTTTATGGTGTTTGGGGGGTAAATGGTCGCTGACTGATCAGCGTCCATCCAACATCGACTGACGATCCGCCGCCGGCTCCACGTATCGAGCGAGGTGACGTCATGAGTATTTTTAGCCACTTCCAACAACGCTTTGAATCGACACGCCAGGAAGAGCTCTCGCTACAGGAGTACCTGGAGCTCTGCAAAACCGACCGCAGTGCATACGCCTCTGCCGCAGAACGTCTTCTGATGGCCATTGGCGAGCCTGAGCTGTTCGACACCTCGACCAACTCCAGGCTGTCGCGAATCTTCTCCAACAAGGTTATCCGGCGCTATCCGGCGTTCGAGGATTTCCATGGCATGGAGGACTGCATCGAGCAGATCGTCTCGTACTTCCGGCACGCAGCGCAGGGCCTGGAAGAGAAGAAACAGATCCTGTACCTGCTGGGTCCGGTCGGCGGCGGTAAATCGTCCCTGGCCGAGAAACTCAAACAGCTGGTTGAAAAAATACCTTTCTACGCCATCAAGGGCTCGCCGGTTTTCGAATCGCCCTTGGGCCTGTTCAAACCTTCCGAAGACGGGGCGATCCTCGAAGAGGACTACGGCATCCCGCGCCGGTATCTGAATACCATCATGTCGCCATGGGCGACCAAGCGTCTGGCCGAGTTCGGGGGCGACATCAGCCAGTTCAAGGTGGTCAAACTCTATCCATCGATCCTTAACCAGATCGCCATTGCCAAGACCGAACCCGGTGACGAAAACAACCAGGACATCTCGGCGCTGGTGGGCAAGGTCGACATTCGCAAACTCGAGGAATACCCACAGAACGACGCCGACGCCTACAGCTACTCGGGCGCGCTGTGCCGGGCCAACCAGGGCCTGATGGAATTCGTCGAGATGTTCAAGGCGCCGATCAAGGTCCTGCACCCACTGCTCACCGCCACTCAGGAAGGCAACTACAACAGTACCGAAGGCCTGGGCGCGATTCCGTTCACCGGGATTCTTCTGGCCCACTCCAACGAATCGGAATGGCACACCTTCCGCAACAACAAGAACAACGAAGCCTTCATCGACCGGATCTACATCGTCAAGGTGCCGTACTGCCTGCGCGTCAGCGACGAGATCAAGATCTACGACAAGCTCTTGTTCAACAGCTCACTGGCCAAGGCGCATTGCGCCCCCGACACGCTGAAGATGCTCGCGCAGTTCACTGTGCTGTCGCGCCTGAAAGAGCCTGAGAACTCGAACATCTACTCGAAGATGCGGGTCTACGACGGCGAAAACCTCAAGGACACCGATCCCAAGGCCAAGTCGATCCAGGAGTACCGCGACAGCGCCGGCGTGGACGAAGGCATGAACGGCCTGTCGACCCGCTTTGCGTTCAAGATCCTGTCCAAGGTGTTCAACTTCGACCCGCACGAAGTGGCCGCCAACCCGGTTCACCTGCTGTACGTGCTGGAACAGCAGATCGAACAGGAGCAATTCCAGGCCGAAACCCGCGAGCGCTACCTGCGTTTCATCAAGGAATACCTGGCGCCGCGCTACATCGAGTTCATCGGCAAGGAAATCCAGACCGCGTACCTTGAGTCCTACAGCGAATACGGCCAGAACATCTTCGACCGCTATGTGCTGTACGCCGACTTCTGGATTCAGGATCAGGAATACCGCGACCCGGAAACCGGAGAAATCCTCAACCGCGTGGCCCTGAACGAGGAACTGGAGAAGATCGAAAAACCGGCCGGGATCAGCAACCCGAAAGATTTCCGCAACGAGATCGTCAATTTCGTGCTGCGTGCCCGTGCCAACAACAACGGCAAGAATCCGACCTGGCTCAGCTACGAGAAGCTGCGCGTGGTGATCGAGAAGAAAATGTTCTCCAACACCGAGGATCTTCTGCCGGTCATCAGCTTCAATGCCAAAGCCAGCAAAGAGGACCAACAGAAACACAACGACTTCGTCACTCGGATGGTCGAGCGTGGTTACACCGATAAACAGGTACGCCTTCTCTCGGAATGGTACCTGCGGGTCCGTAAGTCGCAGTAAAGCAGCGACAAGTTGCAAGCCTCAAGCCGCAAGCTGAATGTGGCAGCGTCTGAATGCCTGGCCAGGATCAGCTTGCAGCTTGTGGCTGTCTCTTTCTTGTAGCTGCCCGGAGGGCTTATGAGCTATGTGATCGACCGACGTCTCAATGGCAAGAACAAGAGCACGGTGAACCGTCAGCGCTTTTTGCGCCGCTACCGTGACCACATCAAGAAAGCAGTGGAAGAAGCCGTCAGCCGCCGTTCCATCACCGACATGGAGCACGGCGAACAGATCAGCATCCCCGGTCGCGACATCGACGAACCGGTGCTGCACCACGGGCGCGGCGGCAAACAGACCGTCGTCCATCCCGGCAACAAGGAATTCACCACCGGCGAGCACATCGCCCGCCCACAAGGAGGCGGCGGTGGCAAAGGGGCTGGCAAGGCGAGCAACTCCGGCGAAGGCATGGACGAGTTCGTGTTCCAGATCACCCAGGAAGAATTCCTCGAATTCATGTTCGAAGACCTCGAACTGCCCAACCTGGTCAAACGTAACCTGAGCGGCACCGACACCTTCAAGACCGTGCGCGCGGGCATCAGCAACGAAGGCAACCCGTCACGCATCAACATCATTCGCACGCTGCGCTCGGCCCATGCCCGGCGCATCGCGCTGTCCGGCAGCAGCCGCGCCAAACTCAAGGAGGTGCTCGCCGAACTCGAGCGCCTGAAACGCGAAGAACCCGACAACTTCGGCGATATCCAGGAACTGGAAATCGAAGCCGCGCGCCTGCAGGCACGGATCAAACGCGTCCCGTATCTGGACACCTTCGACCTCAAGTACAACCTGCTGGTCAAACAGCCCAACCCCAGCTCCAAGGCGGTGATGTTTTGCCTGATGGACGTTTCCGGCTCCATGACCCAGGCGACCAAGGACATCGCCAAGCGCTTCTTCATCCTGTTGTACCTGTTCCTCAAGCGGAACTACGACAAGATCGAAGTGGTGTTCATCCGCCATCACACCAGCGCGCGGGAAGTGGATGAAGAAGAGTTTTTCTATTCCCGGGAAACCGGCGGCACCATCGTCTCCAGCGCCTTGAAGCTGATGCAGGAGATCATGGCCGAGCGCTACCCCACCAACGAGTGGAACATCTACGCTGCCCAGGCCTCGGACGGCGACAACTGGAACGACGACTCACCCATCTGCCGCGACATTCTGATCAACCAGATCATGCCGTTCGTGCAGTACTACACTTACGTCGAAATCACGCCGCGGGAACATCAGGCACTGTGGTTCGAATACGAGCGCATCGGCGAGGCCTTCGCCGACACGTTCGCCCAGCAGCAGCTGGTCTCTGCCGGTGATATCTATCCGGTATTCCGTGAACTCTTCCAGCGCAGGTTAGTGACATGACCGCTAGAGAGCAGAAGCGCCAACCCCTTTCCACGGGTTCAGAGTGGACGTTCGAACTGATCCAGGCCTACGACCGGGAGATCAGCCGCATCGCCGAGCGTTATGCCCTGGACACCTACCCCAATCAGATCGAGGTGATTACCGCCGAGCAGATGATGGATGCCTACGCATCGGTCGGCATGCCGCTGGGCTATCACCACTGGTCCTACGGCAAGCACTTCCTCAGCACGGAAAAATCCTACTCGCGCGGCCAGATGGGTCTGGCCTACGAGATCGTCATCAACTCCGATCCCTGCATCGCCTACCTGATGGAAGAAAACACCATCTGCATGCAGGCGCTGGTCGTGGCCCACGCCTGCTATGGCCACAACAGCTTCTTCAAGGGCAACTACCTGTTCCGCACCTGGACCGATGCGAGCTCGATCATCGACTACCTGGTGTTCGCCAAGCAGTACATCATGCAGTGCGAAGAACGCCACGGCATCGATGCCGTCGAGGACCTGCTGGATTCCTGCCACGCACTGATGAACTACGGCGTCGACCGCTACAAGCGCCCCTACCCCATCTCCGCCGAAGAAGAACGCCGGCGGCAGAAGGATCGCGAAGAACACCTGCAGAAACAGATCAACGACCTGTGGCGCACCATTCCGAAAAACGCCAGCAAGAACGACAAGGAGGACTTCGCCCGCTTCCCGGCCGAGCCGCAGGAGAACATCCTCTATTTCATCGAGAAACACGCGCCGCTGCTCGAGCCATGGCAGCGCGAAGTGGTGCGCATCGTGCGCAAGATCGCCCAGTATTTCTATCCACAGCGCCAGACTCAGGTGATGAACGAAGGCTGGGCGACGTTCTGGCACTACACGCTGATGAACGATCTGTACGACGAAGGCCTGGTGACTGACGGCTTCATGCTCGAATTCCTGCAGTCGCACACCAGCGTGGTGTTCCAGCCGGGCTTCGACAGTCCATACTACAGCGGCATCAACCCTTACACCCTAGGCTTTGCGATGTACCAGGACATCCGACGGATGTGCGAACACCCCACCGAAGAAGATCGCCGCTGGTTCCCCGAACTTGCCGGCACCGACTGGCTGACCGCAGTGAAATTCGCCATGAGCAGCTTCAAGGACGAGAGTTTCATCCTGCAATACCTCTCGCCCAAGGTCATTCGTGACCTGAAACTGTTCAGCATCCTGGATGACGACCAGAAGGATGACCTGCTGGTGCCGGCCATCCACGATGAAAGCGGCTACAAGATCATCCGCGAAACCTTGGCGGCGCAGTACAACCTGGGCAATCGCGAACCGAACGTGCAGATCTACAGCATCGACCGCCGCGGCGACCGTTCCCTGACTCTGCGTCACCAGCAACATGACCGCAAACCGCTGGGCGAATCCACCGAAGAAGTGCTCAAACACCTGCATCGCCTGTGGGGGTTCGACATTCATCTGGAAACGCTGCAAGGCGATCAGGTCATGAAAACCCACCACGTGCCACCGAGAAGCGAACACGCTGACAGTGAATATCCCCGGCTCGACCTGGCGGTCGTTCACCTTTAGGGGATAACGCGAACCAAGCCTCCAAAAGTGCGAAATCAGGTTTATCCTGTCGCGCTTACGGAGGCTTTTTTATGCAGATCTATAAAGTTGGCGGCGCGGTTCGCGATCGCCTGCTGGGCAAACCCGTGGCTGACACCGACTGGGTGGTCGTCGGCGCCACGACCGACGAGATGCTGATCAAGGGTTATCGGCCCGTCGGAACAGACTTCCCGGTATTTCTGCACCCGCTGACCGGCGAGGAATACGCCCTCGCCCGCACCGAGCGCAAGACGGCGCCGGGCTACGGCGGATTCGTGTTTCATGCAGACCCGGACGTGACGCTGGAAGAAGACCTGATCCGCCGCGACCTGACCATCAACGCCATTGCCGAAGACAAGGACGGGCACCTCACCGACCCGTTTCACGGCCAGCGAGATCTCGAAGCGAAGGTTTTGCGCCACGTGTCGCCGGCGTTCGAGGAAGATCCCTTGCGGGTACTGCGCGTCGCGCGTTTCGCCGCACGCTATGCGCCCGACGGTTTCACCATCGCGCCGGAAACGCTGGAATTGATGCGCCGTCTCAGCGCTTCAGGCGAGCTAAACGCCCTGACCCCGGAACGCAGCTGGAAGGAAATTTCCCGCGCCCTGATGGAGCGCGAGCCACAGGTGTTCATCCAGGTGCTGCGCGACTGCGGCGCGCTGAAGGTGCTGATGCCGGAGATCGATACGCTGTTCGGCGTCCCGCAGCCTGAAGCCCATCACCCAGAAATCGACACCGGATTGCACGTGCTCAGCGTTCTGCATCAGTCCGCGCTGCACCAGCAGCCACTCAGCGTGCGCTGGGCCTGCCTGCTCCATGACCTGGGCAAGGGCCTCACGCCCGAGGAAGAATGGCCGCGCCATATCGCCCATGAACACAAGGGCCTCAAGGCGATCAAGGCGGTGAACCTGCGCTTCAAGGTGCCCAAGGATTGCCAGGAACTGGCGCTGCTGGTCGGCCAGTACCACACCCATGGTCATCGGGCGCTGGAGCTCAAGCCGTCGACCTTGCTCGATCTTTTGCAGAGCTTCGACGTGTATCGCCGCCCGCAGCGCTTCGAGGAATTCATCGTCGCGTGCGAAATGGACGCCCGGGGTCGCAAAGGCTTCGAGGATCGCAGTTATCCACAGGCCGATTACCTGCGCGGCGCGGCCGAAGCAGCGCGGCAAGTGGCGGTGCAACCGTTGCTGGACAAGGGGTATCAGGGGCAGGAACTGGGCGAAGCGCTCAAGCGTGAGCGGCTGGAAACCCTGAAGGCCTACAAGGCGGCTTATCCGGGCTTTACGTAGCAGCACGGCTTGCCGGCGGGGCGATATGTCTGTGACGCAAATGTCGCCTGACACACCGCTCCCGCCGGCAAGCCGTGCTGCTACGTCAGTTTTTTTCCAGTAGCGAAGCCGGCGTCAGCTGTTGCCCACGCCACTCAAACTCCACCGGCCAGAGCTGCTGATCGATCTGCGCCTCGGCCCACAAACGGCCGAACGACACACCAACACCCGGATGCACCCGCTGCGGCGCGATCAACGACAGCGGCCACAGCACGAACGCATTCTTCAGAATCTCGGCGCGCGGCAGCACCAGCCCGTCGAAATTGCCGACGTGCTCATCGAACAGCAACACGTCGATGTCCAGCGGCAAACCCTTGCGGTCCGGCGCGTAGCGGCCGTTGTCGGCTTCGATGAACTTGAGGCGACGGTCCAGCTCGATCAGCGGCAGGTCGGTCAGCGCAGACACCACCAGGTTGAAGAACGGCCCGCTCTTGATCCCCACCGCATGGCTCTCGAACACCGGCGAGCAGCTCATGTCAGTGAGAAAGCCGGCCAGCGCATCGAGCCCGGCGCACAGGTGCTGTTCGCGGTCGATGTTGCTGCCCAGGCCGAGGAAAATCCGTGTCAGCGACATCCGCGCTCGATCTCCACACCCACGCCTTTGGCTGCAGCGACAGCGCCTGGCTTGGTCAGTTTGAGGTGCATCCAGGGAATGTTGAACTCGCTCATCAACACCTCGGCCAGACGCTCGGCGAAGGTTTCCACCAGTTCGAAGTTCGAGGCTTCGGCGAACGCCTGAATACGGGCAGAAACGCTGGCATAGTCGAGCGCCTTGCTCAGGTCATCCCCTGCCGCGGCAGGGCGGTTGTCCCAGGCAAAACTCAGGTCCAGGCGCAGGCATTGGCGAATGCTGCGCTCCCAGTCGTAGGCGCCGATCACCGTATCGACTTCCAGACCCTCAATGAAAACTCTGTCCAAGCCTTTCTCTCCGTTGCACGACAAGGGCGCGATGCGCCGTTAGAATCAAGCCATCCCCGCCCGGAATGGTTAGCATGTTTTGGTCACTGGCGATCTTCGCCTACCTGCTCGGCTCGCTGTCCTTCGCCATCCTGCTCAGCCGCATCACCGGCAGCCCGGATCCGCGCGCCAGTGGCTCGGGCAACGCCGGCGCCACCAACATGTTGCGCCTGGCGGGCAAGAAACTGGCGGTCCTGACCCTGATCGGCGATGTCGGCAAAGGGTTGATCCCCGTGCTGATCGCCAGCGGCGCGGGCCTTGATCCTCGCCAACAGGCCTGGATCGGCGTTTGCGCCGTCCTCGGCCATCTGTTTCCGCTGTACTTTCGCTTTCGCGGCGGCAAGGGCGTCGCCACCGCCGCCGGCATGTTGCTGGGCTTGTACTTTCCCGCCGCCCTGCTGGCCATCGCCGCCTGGCTGCTGACCTTCTACCTGACCCGCACCAGCTCGCTGGCCGCGCTGATCGCAACGCCGTTGACCCTGCCCCTGCTGGCCTGGCAACAACCCCATGCGCTGGTGCCGATGAGCGTACTGACGCTGCTCATCGTCTGGCGACATCGCGGCAATTTACGCGACCTGTTCGCCGGGCGCGAACGGCATTTTTGATCCAGAAGTTGAAAAAGGCTCAATAGAGCCTTTTTTTCGACCAGATCCGGCATTACAGGCCCGGCAATTGCTCCATCGGCCAGCGGGCCTGGACGCTGATGCTCAGGTCTTGCTTCTGACCCGCCTGCAGGCGCTGGCAACCGGCATAGGCGATCATCGCGCCGTTGTCGGTGCAGAACTCGGGCCGCGCGTAATACACATTGCCACCGAGCCCTTGAAGCATTTCTTCGAGCGACGCGCGCAACGCCCGGTTGGCACTGACCCCGCCGGCGATCACCAGGCGCTTGAGGCCGGTCTGCTTGAGCGCGCGCTTGCACTTGATGGTGAGAGTCTCCACCACCGCCTGCTGGAAGGCCAGCGCGATGTCGCAACGGGTTTGCTCGCCGTCGTCCCCAGCGCTCTGGCACTGCTGCCAGGTGTTCAGGGCGGAGGTTTTCAGGCCGCTGAAACTGAAGGTCAGACCCGGACGATCGGTCATCGGCCGCGGAAAGCTGAACCGTCCGTCGACACCCTTGAGCGCCAGACGGGAAATTTCCGGGCCGCCAGGGTAATTCAAGCCCATCATTTTCGCGGTTTTGTCGAAGGCCTCGCCCGCAGCGTCGTCCAGCGACTCGCCCAACAGTTCGTAATGACCGATGCCATCGACCCGAACCAGCTGGGTATGCCCACCGGAAACCAACAAAGCGACGAACGGAAACTCGGGCGGTTGCGCCTCCAGCATCGGTGCCAGCAGATGCCCTTCCATATGGTGTACGCCCAGGGCGGGAATGTCCCAGGCGAAGGCCAGCGCCTGGGCGCAGGAAGCCCCGACCAGCAGCGCGCCGACCAGGCCGGGGCCCGCGGTGTAGGCGATGGCGTCGATCTCGGTGGCGGCGCAGTCGGCTTCGGCCAGCACCTGACGAATCAGGGGCAGCATGCGTTTGACGTGATCGCGCGAGGCCAGCTCCGGCACCACACCGCCATAGACGCGGTGCAGGTCGATCTGACTGAACAATGCATCGGCGAGCAGGCCGCGTTCGCTGTCGTACAGCGCCACGCCGGTCTCGTCGCAAGAGGTTTCCAGACCCAGTACTAACATGGGATACGCCTTGTGGAGGCCAAATTCGAAGGCGCGCATAATAGTCGCCGCTCATGCCTGCGACCAGCGGTTTTCGATCAGAGGCTTTGCATTCCTCGCTACAAGGGGTTAACATCCGCAACCCTTAAAAACCGACGTACTTAGTGCAAGCGTTGCACGAGGCGTTGACCCCGGTAATGAATGAAGGTAGCTCTGGATGCCAGCCGTCAAAGTTAAAGAGAACGAACCCTTCGACGTAGCTCTGCGTCGTTTCAAGCGCTCCTGCGAAAAAGCCGGTGTTCTGGCTGAAGTTCGTAGCCGCGAATTTTACGAGAAGCCGACTTCCGAGCGTAAGCGTAAGGCAGCTGCTGCTGTTAAGCGTCACGCCAAGAAAGTTCAGCGCGAACAGCGCCGCGCCGTTCGTCTGTACTAATACAGACGTTCATCGCAAGCTTCTGCCTCGCCCGGCCCCAAAGCCGGGCTGCTGGCCGTTGCAGATTTAGCCTCACGCACCATAGACAGTGGCTGTCAGCGCGGTAAACGCGACACCGACATCCCCCGTCGAACCCTTCCTGCCTGATTCAGGTATCGCTGGCCGGTCTACACTGACCGAGCAACCGTCGTTACGCTTTGGATTCGCCGCGATCGTTCTGGCGGGGCGCCTGATGATGAGAACGCCATGGCCGGACTGATCCCCCAAGGTTTTATTGACGATCTGCTGAACCGCACCGACATCGTCGATGTCGTCAGTTCGCGCGTGCAGTTGAAAAAAACCGGCAAGAACTTCAGCGCCTGCTGTCCTTTCCACAAGGAAAAGACACCGTCGTTCAGCGTCAGCCCTGACAAACAGTTCTACTACTGCTTCGGCTGTGGCGCAGGCGGCAACGCCCTGGGCTTCATCATGGACCACGACAACCTGGATTTCCCCCAGGCCGTCGAGGAACTGGCCAAAGCCGCCGGCATGGAAGTACCCCGCGAACAGGGCGTGCGTGGCCAAAAGCCCCGCCAACCCACGGATTCGCCGCTTTACCCGCTGCTGACCGCCGCTGCCGAGTTTTACCGTGCGGCGCTCAAGAGCCATCCAACGCGCAAATCGGCGGTGGAATACCTGAAGGGCCGCGGCCTTTCGGGCGAGATTGCCCGGGACTTCGGCCTGGGGTTCGCCCCGCCCGGCTGGGACAATCTCTACAAGCATTTGAGCAGCGATACGCTTCAGCAAAAGGCCATGATCGACGCCGGCCTGCTGATCGAAAACGCCGAGACCGGCAAACGCTACGACCGTTTTCGCGACCGGGTGATGTTCCCCATCCGCGACTCGCGCGGCCGGGTGATCGCGTTTGGCGGCCGGGTGCTGGGCGACGACAAGCCCAAGTACCTGAACTCGCCGGAAACCCCGGTGTTTCACAAGGGCCAGGAACTGTATGGCCTGTTCGAGGCGCGCAAGCACAATCGCAACCTCGACGAGATCATCGTGGTCGAAGGCTACATGGACGTCATCGCGCTGGCCCAGCAAGGCTTGCGCAATGCGGTGGCGACCCTGGGCACGGCGACCAGCGAAGAACATTTGAAACGCCTGTATCGCGTCGTGCCGAACGTATTGTTCTGCTTCGACGGCGACCAGGCCGGCCGCAACGCCGCCTGGCGGGCACTGGAAGCGACGCTGTCCAGCCTGCAGGACGGCCGCCGCGCGCGGTTTCTGTTTCTGCCCGAAGGCGAAGACCCGGACACCCTGGTCCGCGCCGAAGGCACCGATGCGTTCAAGGCCAGGATCAACCAGCACGCGCAACCGCTGGCCGATTACTTTTTCGAGCAGCTGACCCGCGAAGCCGACCCGCGCTCGCTGGAAGGCAAGGCGCACATGGTCACCCTGGCCGCCCCGCTGATCGAGAAAGTGCCGGGCGCCAACCTGCGCGAACTGATGCGCCGGCGCCTGAAGGAAATCACCGGGCTGGACACCGCCACAGTCAATCAGCTGGCGCAGTCGGCACCGGTCGAGGCGCCGCCGGCTTACGATCCGGGCTTCGACTACGACGCAGTCCCGGACTACGGCGATTACCAGCCGCACGATGCGTACGAGCCCCAGCAGCAATGGGCACCGTCGGCAGCGGGCGGCCAGCAGAAGAAATGGGAAAAGAAACCCTGGGACAAGGGCAAGAAGTGGGACAAGAACGGCAAGAAGCCGGACTTCGAACCCCGCTGGGTGCCGATTGGCGTGGAAGCGCCGATCATCACCGCGCTCAGGACGCTGCTGCATCACCCGGACCTATCGGCCAAGGTGGCCAATGCCAGCACGTTCGCCGATGAAGAGCACAGCACGTCTCAGTTGCTGATCGCGTTGATCGAAGCGACGCAGAAGAATCCCAGGCTCAAGTCCATGCAGCTCATCGCAAGGTGGCATGGCACCGAACAGGGGAAATTATTACGACAACTGGCGGAAAAGGAATGGCTGATCGCGGCCGATAACCTTGAACAACAGTTTTTCGACACTATAACTAGGTTGTCAGCCCGCCAACGCGAGCGCCACCTTGACGAATTGATCAGGAAGGAAAGACAGACAGGATTGAACGCCGAGGAAAAAGTTCGGCTTCTCAGCCTGTTAAATCGCAATCTTCCTGCACAAACCCCGACCTCAACTGGCGCGTGAGGTCCTAGCTCGGGTATAATCCTCGGCTTGTTTTTTGCCCGCCAAGACCTTCAGTGGATAGGGTGTTATGTCCGGAAAAGCGCAACAGCAGTCTCGCCTCAAAGAGTTGATCAGCCGCGGTCGTGAGCAGGGTTACCTGACTTACGCGGAGGTCAACGACCACCTGCCGGAGGATATTTCAGATCCGGAACAGGTGGAAGACATCATCCGCATGATCAACGACATGGGGATCAACGTATTCGAGAGTGCTCCGGATGCGGACGCCCTTCTGTTGGCCGAAGCCGACACCGACGAAGCGGCCGCTGAAGAAGCAGCCGCAGCGTTGGCGGCCGTCGAAACCGACATCGGTCGCACCACCGACCCGGTGCGCATGTACATGCGCGAAATGGGTACGGTCGAGCTTCTGACTCGCGAAGGCGAAATCGAAATCGCCAAGCGTATCGAAGAAGGCATCCGTGAAGTGATGAGCGCCATCGCGCACTTCCCTGGCACGGTCGAGCACATTCTTTCTGAATACGATCGCGTGACCAGCGAAGGCGGTCGCCTGTCCGACGTCCTGAGCGGTTACATCGACCCGGACGACGGCATTGCGCCGCCAGCCGAAGCGCCTATTCCGATGGACGAGAAAGCCGCCAAGGCCGACGAGTCCGACGATGACGAAGAGGAATCCGGCGACGGAGACGACGAGGAAGAGGCCGAAAGCGGTCCGGATCCGGTCGTTGCCGCCCAGCGTTTCGGTGCTGTTTCCGAGCAGATGGCGATCACGCTTAAGGCGCTGAAAAAGCACGGTCGTGGCAGCAAGCAGGCCGACGAAGAGCTGCTGGCTCTGGCCGAGCTGTTCATGCCGATCAAGCTGGTTCCCAAGCAGTTCGAAAACCTGGTCGAAACCGTTCGCAGCGCCCTGGAGCGTCTGCGCGCCCAGGAACGCGCCATCATGCAACTGTGTGTTCGTGACGCTCGCATGCCGCGCGCCGACTTCCTGCGCCAGTTCCCGGGCAACGAAGTCGACCAGAGCTGGACCGACGCACTGGCCAAGGGCAAGACCAAATACGCCGAGGCCATTGGCCGCCTGCAGGCCGACATTCAGCGTTGCCAGCAGAAGCTGACCGCGCTGGAAGAAGAAACCGGCCTGACTGTCCTGGAAATCAAGGACATCAACCGTCGCATGTCGATCGGCGAGGCCAAGGCCCGTCGCGCGAAGAAAGAGATGGTCGAGGCCAACCTGCGTCTGGTGATCTCGATCGCCAAGAAGTACACCAACCGCGGTCTGCAGTTCCTGGACCTGATTCAGGAAGGCAACATCGGCCTGATGAAGGCGGTGGACAAGTTCGAATACCGTCGTGGTTACAAGTTCTCGACCTATGCCACCTGGTGGATCCGTCAGGCGATCACTCGCTCGATCGCCGACCAGGCCCGCACCATCCGTATTCCGGTGCACATGATCGAGACGATCAACAAGCTCAACCGCATTTCCCGCCAGATGCTGCAGGAAATGGGTCGCGAACCGACCCCGGAAGAGCTGGGCGAACGCATGGAAATGCCTGAGGACAAGATCCGCAAGGTACTGAAGATCGCCAAAGAGCCGATCTCCATGGAAACCCCGATCGGTGACGACGAAGACTCGCATCTGGGTGACTTCATCGAAGACTCGACCATGCAGTCGCCAATCGATGTGGCCACTGTCGAGAGCCTTAAGGAAGCGACTCGCGAAGTGCTGTCGGGCCTGACCGCCCGTGAAGCCAAGGTACTGCGGATGCGTTTCGGCATCGACATGAATACCGACCACACCCTTGAGGAAGTCGGCAAGCAGTTCGATGTGACCCGTGAGCGTATTCGTCAGATCGAGGCCAAGGCCCTGCGCAAGCTGCGCCACCCGACCCGTAGCGAACACCTGCGTTCGTTCCTGGACGAGTAAGCAAGCCTCGCTTCACCAAAACCCCCGGCCCGTGCCGGGGGTTTTGCATTTCCGGGAATCAGATTTTTGGCAGTATGCCATCGGCCTTCAGCGGGGCTACACTCGACTCATTCTCAACGCTGAAACCATTTGAGGCCTGCCATGTTCAGGATGCCGGCCATTGTTTTCTTGTGTTTGATGGGGTCGGCGACAGCCGGCGCGCAAGTCCTCCCTCCGGGAGACGCCTTGCAGAGCATGCACGGGGATTCAATGCAGAGTAAGGAAGCTGCACTGCCCGACATCGAACGAGACCATCACTCGCTGCACGATGCTGTGGGCACCGGCCTGTCCGGCATGGGAAACGTCCTGCACACGGCGCTGGCAGCCAATGACGCGCCGCAGATCGACAGCGCTTCGCCTGCCATCCATCCCGTCGACGCCGAGCCTGAGAGGTTCTGGGGAGACTTCCTGCTTTATGGCCTGCCCGGCCTGCTTTTGCTGTCGACGATCCTGGCCGTTGTGGTGCGCATCAACCGGCGGCTCAGCTCCGAAATTTCTCGCCGTGTCGCGCTGGAACAGGAGCTTCGCAGCAGCGAATACCACTATCGCGGCATGATCGAAAGTCTCTCGGCGATTGCCTGGGAAGCCAATACCCACGACTTTTCCTACAGCTACGTCTCGCCCCACGCCGAGAACCTGCTGGGCTACCCGCTGCACCAATGGCGCCGGCAGGGGTTCTGGCGCAGCATCGTTCATCCGGACGATCTGGCCTGCGCCGAAGCCTTCTGCCATCAGGAAATCGCCCAAGGCAACGACCACAGCCTGGATTACCGCGTCACCGCCGCCGACGGCCGGACAGTCTGGGTACGCGATATCGTCAGCCTGATCAGCTACGGCCACGAGCCGGTCATGCGCGGCCTGATGATCGACATCAGCGAAGCCAAGCAAACCGAAGAAGCCTTGCGCCGCTCGGAAGGCAAATTCGCCTCGGTGTTCGCCCAATGCCCCGACATCCTGGTGATCGCTCGCCTGTCCGACGGCCGCTTCCTGGAAGCCAACCAGGCGTTCGTCGAACAGATCGGCCTGCTGCCTGAAGAAGTGATCGGCAAAACCCCAAGTGAGCTGAACATCTGGGGCATCCCCGACATCGGCGCCAGCCTGTTGCAGCGCCTGCAAAAGGGCAGCATCCGCAATCTGGAAATGCCCTTCCGCCGCAGCAACGGCCGCACCTTCACTGGCCTGTTGTCCGCCGAGCCTTTCGACCTGGATTCCACGCCTGCCGTGGTGCTGGTGGTGCGCGACATCACCCCGCTCAAGGAAGCGCAGCAACAGCTGCAACTGTCCGAAGAGAAATTCGCCAAGGCCTTCCACTCTTCGCCGGACGGCATGCTCATCACCCGCCAGAGCGACGGATTGCTGGTGGAAATCAACGACGGTTTCAGCCGCATCACCGGCTACCACAGCTCGCTCTCGCTCGATCGCTCGACGCTGGACCTGGGCATCTGGGTGGACCTGAACGAACGCCAGCAATTGCTGGAGCAACTGAGCCGCGACGGTTTCGTCAAAGACTTCACCAGCCACATCCGGCGTCGGGATGGTCAGGTTCGGCTGTGCGAAATTTCATCGCGCCCGCTGCTGATCGGCGGCGAGGATTGCATGCTGACCATCGCCCGCGACATCACTGAACGCCATCAGATGCAGGAAAAACTGCAACTGGCGGCAACCGTTTTCGAGAGCACCGCCGAAGGGGTGCTGATCACCGACACCCGCCAGCGCATCAATGCCGTGAACCGGGCGTTCACTGAAATCACCGGTTACAGCGAAGGCGAAACCCTCGGCCAGACCCCGCGCCTGCTCGCCTCCGGCCTGCACGACAGCGCCTTCTATGCCGCCATGTGGTATCAGCTGACCGCCGAAGGCCACTGGCAGGGCGAGATCAGCAACCGGCGCAAGAATGGCGAGATCTACCCCGCTTGGCTGACCATCAGCGCCGTGCGCAACCGCGACAAGTTCATCACCCACTTCGTCGCCGTGTTTGCCGACATTTCCAGCCTCAAGCAGGCTCAGGCGCGGCTGGATTATCAGGCCCACCACGACCCGCTGACCGGCCTGCCCAACCGCACGCTGTTCGAAAGCCGCCTGCACGGCGCCCTGACCCACAGCAAAGAGGCTCACAGCCTGGGCGCCGTGCTGTTCCTCGATCTGGACCGCTTCAAGCACATCAACGACAGCCTCGGCCACCCGGTGGGCGATCTGTTGCTCAAGGGCATCGCCCATCGCCTGAAAGAAAACCTGCGCGACATCGACACCGTCGCGCGCCTCGGTGGCGATGAATTCATCATCCTGCTGCCCGGCCTGCAAACCGCCCACGACGCCGAAACCATCGCCACCAAACTGCTGCACAGTTTCTCGGCGCCCTTCCAGGCCGGCGAGCACGAATTCTTCATCAGCACCAGCATCGGCACCGCGCTGTTCCCCACCGACGGCTCGGACGTCGCCACCCTGATCAAAAACGCCGACGCGGCGATGTACCGCTCGAAGGCCAAAGGCCGCAACCGCGTCGAGAGCTACACCCGCGACCTGACCGCCCAGGCCAGCGAACGCGTGGCACTGGAGCACGAACTGCGCCGCGCCATCGAACGCAACGAGTTCACCCTTTCCTACCAACCCAAGGTCAGCCTGCTGACAGAAAGACTGGTCGGCGCCGAAGCGCTGATCCGCTGGAGCCACCCGACTTTCGGAGAAGTCCCACCCGAGCGCTTCATTCCTCTGGCCGAAGAGAACGGCATGATCCTGCAGATCGGCGAGTGGGTTCTGGAAAAGGCCTGCCAGCAGCTTTACCAGTGGAACCAGACCTATGACATTTTCGGCCCGCTCTCGGTCAACCTCGCCGGCGCGCAACTGCGCCAGCCGAACCTGGTCAACCGCATCGAACAGTTGCTCAGCCAGTACCAGTTGCAGCCCGGCTGCCTGCAGCTGGAAATCACCGAAAACTTCATCATGTCCCAGACCGAAGAAGCGCTGTCGGTCCTGCACCGCCTGAAAAAACTCGGCGTGCAGCTGGCCATCGACGACTTCGGCACCGGCTACTCCTCGCTCAGCTACCTCAAGCGCCTGCCGCTGGACATCCTGAAAATCGACCAGTCCTTTGTCCGCGGCCTGCCGGACGACCCCCACGACGCCGCCATCGTCCGCGCCATCATCGCCCTGGGCCGCAGCATGCAACTGACCGTCATCGCCGAAGGCGTGGAGAACCTCGAACAGCAGCAATTCCTCGCCGACGAAGGCTGCGAACAGATCCAGGGCTACATCGTCAGCCTGCCCCTGCGCCCCGAAGAATTCTGCGCGACGTTTCTTCGCATGACACTTTCAGACTTTTCGGATAGCCCGGCACGCAAACCGTCGTTATAATCCGCCGCCAGACTGAGGGCCTATAGCTCAGTTGGTTAGAGCAGAGGACTCATAATCCTTTGGTCCACGGTTCGAGTCCGTGTGGGCCCACCAAACTTTGAAAGCCGCGCTTTGCGCGGCTTTTTTCATTGCCAGGGAGCCAAATCACCTCAATCGCTCGCAGGATGCGAAAAACCGGGTTTTCTCAAGCACAAAAGGAAGCGACTGCGATATGACGGTTCTACAAGCAATCAAAAAAGCGGTAAGAATGAAATGGTCCGGCCTGGCAGTCATGCTGCTGGGGCTTATCCAGTTGGGTATGTTTTCGGTGATGTTCATCTACGACATTGGCGAACAACTCAAAGCGACATTTCTTTCCGCAGCAGGCTATGCGCTTCAGGATGTGTGTCTTATCGTTTTTCGGCACACCAGCTTTTTGATGCCACTCTGGAATGCCACTCCGCGTGTCAATGTTCACCAGCCGTTCAGCGCGGAGATGCTCATGTTTTTAGGGATCATGGTCGTGATCGCCACGGGGGCGTACATCCGTGGATGTGGCCAACAGCTCTCCAGGGACATCGAAGCCATCAGGAAAAAGGCGCGCGACGAGCTATGGCTGCGCTCCATGCTCCCACCGGACCAAACCGCAACCATCATCAATCAACCCGCAAGCGTGACCGTACTCTCACTGCAAATGCCTTCCGGGGAGATGAAGAATTGGTGGGAACGCCCGGCCGGGCTAATCCTGATAGGTTTGGTGATCGCTTATCTCGGGGCATTGATCACCAGACTGTCAGGTCTGACCTGAGATAACCCACTCTGGCGGATACATTCACCACTTTCAGGGTCTGTTACCCCATGAATATCCTGTCCCTGCCCGCTTTTCTGCGGCCGTTGTTGCGTCCGTTGCTGGACCCTTACCGCCGCTATCTCTATGCCCGTTACATTCATGCCGGGCGCATCGTCGTCGGGCTGATTGTGTCGATTCTGCTGACCACCGGCATCCACTTGCCTCACGGCGAGTGGGCGTCGGTGACCATGCTGATCGTGATCGGCGGCCTGCAGCACCACGGCAATATCGGCAAGAAATCGGTGGAGCGGGCCTACGGGACGTTGATTGGCGCGGCCTTGGGGTTGATGGTGGTGGCGCAGCAAAGCTATTTGCATATGCCGCTGTTGACCTACGTGATCATGGCGCTGATCTGCGGTTTCTTCGCCTATCACGCCATTGGCAAGGGTGGCTACACAGCGCTGCTGTCGGCCATTACGCTGTTCATTGTCGCAGGCCACGGCGACAACCCGATCACCGATGGCCTTTGGCGCACCGTGGACATCCTGATCGGTATCGCGCTGGCGCTGGCATTTTCCTTCGCCCTGCCGCTGTACGCGGTGTATTCGTGGCGCTACAACCTGGCCAAGGGGCTGCGCAATTGCGCCAAGGTGTACGAGCGCATTTGCAGCGGCCAGTCGATCAGCGCTGATGAACATCTGAAGCTGACCGCCAAGCTCAACGCGACCATGCTGCAGTTGCGCTCGCTGATGCCGTCGGTGTCCAAAGAGGTGAAGATTTCAGCGGTGGAGCTGGACGCGATTCAGGGGCATTTCCGCATGTGTCTGAGTACCCTGGAAATCCTTTCCAATCTTCGCCCCGCAGACCTTAGACAGACCGGCCTGAATGCCGAGCAGCGACGTATCCGGCGCATGCTGATCGGCATGGCACGGGCGCTGCAGAGTGGCGCGACAGAGCGTTTGATGCGGGCGAGCGAATCGTTGTCGGTAGGGCCCGAAGCGCCTGGCGAGTCGGCCGAAATGCTGGGGTATCAGTTGATGAACCGGCAGTTGGCGTTGAATCTGGAAGGGTTGCAGCAGCGTTTGGCGAAGACTGCGAAGAAATGGAAAATCTGATCCCTTCGCAGCCCGCTAAACGATAACGCCAAATCAATAAACCGAAGGCACCACCATGTTGCGCGGCACCGGCGCGCGCAGGTAGTTGGCGTTGTACTCGCGCTCCGGCAGCACCACTTGTGGCGCTTCGACTTCACCGCGCGGGATCTGCTCCAGCAAATGATGGATGCAGTTCAGGCGCGCGCGTTTCTTGTCGTCGGCCTCGACGATCCACCACGGCGCCACGTCGGTGTGCGAGCGGGTGAGCATTTCTTCCTTGGCGCGGGTGTAGTCTTCCCAGCGACGGCGGGACTCCAGGTCCATCGGCGAGAGCTTCCACTGTTTCAGCGGGTCATGGATGCGCATCAGGAAGCGGCGGTATTGCTCGTCGTCGGTGATGGAGAACCAGTACTTGATGAGGATGATGCCCGAGCGCACCAGCATCTTTTCGAACTCGGGGACGGTGCGGAAAAACTCTTCGTATTCGTCGTTGTTGCAGAACCCCATGACCCGCTCGACGCCCGCGCGGTTGTACCAGCTGCGGTCGAACAGCACCATTTCGCCCGCCGCCGGCAGATGCGAAACGTAGCGCTGGAAATACCACTGGGTGCGTTCGCGCTCGCTTGGTGCGGTCAGTGCTGCCACTCGGCAGACACGCGGATTGAGGCGTTGAGTGATGCGCTTGATCGCACCGCCCTTGCCCGCTGCGTCACGGCCTTCGAACAGCACCACCACCTTGAGTTTCTGGCTGACCACCCAGTCCTGCAGCTTGACCAGCTCGCCCTGCAAACGCAGCAGCTCGCGGAAATACACGCGGCGGTCGATGCCTTTTGGCACTTCCTGGCCCAGGTCGGCCAGCAAACCATCGAGGCGCGCGTCGTCGTATTCCATCTCCAGCTCTTCGTCGAAGCTGTCGAGGATATCGGCTTGGATGTAGCGGGCGGTTTCGGAAATATCCAGACTCATGAGCGGGCTCCCGGCGTGGAGGTAGAGGGTCAGGGATCCGATTTAGGCATGCAGGGGGTGACAGCTGCATGACAAAGCGGTGACACCGAAGAAAAGTCCTACAGAAATTTGGGATTTATGGCTGAATCACCCCACCAGACGAACATTCCCGTCAAGGAGATGAAATGTCCCACCCCTACAGCCCGCAAGAATGGCAACTGAGGCAAGAGCTGGCCGCCTGTTATCGGCTGATCGCGCATTTCCGCATGACCGATCTGATCTTCACTCACCTGTCGCTGCGCATCCCCGGCCCTGAGCATCATTTTCTGATCAACCCTTACGGGCTGATGTTCGAGGAAATCACCGCGTCGAATCTGGTGAAGATCGACCTGCACGGCAACAAGGTCGAGGCGTCCCGCTACCCGGTGAACCCGGCCGGTTTCGTGATTCACAGCGCCATCCACAGCGCCCGCGAAGACGCCCAGTGCGTGCTGCACACCCACACCAAGGCCGGTTGTGCAGTGGCGGCGCAGGAAGGTGGCTTGCTGCCGCTGAACCAGATTTCCATGGAGTTCTATGGCCGCGTCGGCTATCACAACTACGAAGGTATCGCGCTGGACATGGACGAGCAGCAGCGCCTGGTGGCCGACCTTGGCGACAACACGGTGATGATCCTGCGCAATCACGGCCTGTTGACCGTGGGCGAGAGCGTGAAGCAGGCGTTCTTGCGCATGTACTACCTGGAAAAAGCCTGCGACATCCAGATCGCCGCCCAGGCCGGCGGCCAACTGGTGATGCCGTCGGACGAAGTCTGCCGTCGCACCGAACGCCAGTTCAACGAACCGGGAAAACCGACCGCCGAAGGTGAGTTGAGTGATCCGGATGCCAATGATTTCGCCTGGGCCGCGTTGCTGCGCCTGCTGGATCGGGTGGCGCCGGATTACAAGAGCTGACGTGCGGCCGGTGTTGATCGTTCCCACGCTCAGCGTGGGAATGCCACCAGGGACGCTCCGCGTCCGGTGACGCAGAGCGTCACATGATTCGTTACCACGCAGAGCGTGGGAACGATCGCGATCAGACAGGTAAGATTGCGCTCTTGCCGATGGAGACTCCCTTGTCCGACACCCGCCCTCCCGTTCTCGACGAAATCGACCGCCAGTTGATCGCCGCACTGCAGATCAACGCCCGCGAGCCTGTCGCCAATCTCGCCCGTCAGCTGGGCATCGCGCGAACCACCGTCACCTCGCGCCTGGCCCGTCTGGAAAAAGCCAAAATCATCACCGGCTACGGCGTGCGCCTGAGCCAGCGCGTGGTCGATGGCGGTTTGCAGGCGTATGTCGGCATTACCGTGCAGCCGCGCTCGGGCAAAGAAGTGCTGCGCCGTTTGAGCGCCTTGGCCCAAGTTCAGCAGCTGTGCGCCGTGAGTGGCGAGTTCGACTATGTGGCCTGGTTGCGCACCGATTCGCCCGAGCAACTGGACCAGTTGCTGGACCTGATTGGCAGTGTCGACGGCGTGGAAAAGACCACCACGTCGATCATCCTCAGCAGCAAGATCGATCGCGGCCAGCCAGGCTGACCAAAAACTTCGTCACATTGCCTGTTTTTTCTACATAACGACGACACTCTGCGTCTTATTAACGTGCGAACTGTTATCTAGACTTTCCTCTTCCGCGTCCCTGCTGAACAAGGTCAGTCATGAAGAACAATCGCCACCCCGCCGACGGCAAGAAACCGATCACGATTTTCGGCCCGGACTTTCCGTTCGCCTTCGACGACTGGATCGAGCACCCGGCCGGGCTCGGCAGCATTCCCGAAGAGAACCACGGCAAGGAAGTGGCCATCGTCGGCGCCGGTATCGCGGGGCTGGTCGCGGCCTACGAGCTGATGAAACTGGGCCTCAAACCGGTCGTCTACGAAGCCTCGAAAATGGGCGGCCGCCTGCGCTCGCAGCAGTTCGAAGGCGCCGAAGGCATCATCGCCGAGCTGGGCGGCATGCGCTTTCCGGTCTCGTCCACGGCGTTCTATCACTACGTCGACAAGCTGGGCCTGGCTTCCAAGCCCTTCCCCAACCCGCTGACCGCCGCCTCTGGCAGCACCGTCATCGACCTGGAAGGCACTACCCATTACGCACAGAAGCTGTCGGATTTGCCTGCGCTGTTTCAGGAAGTGGCTGACGCCTGGGCGGATGCACTGGAAGACGGCGCGCAGTTCGCCGACATCCAGCAGGCCATTCGCGACCGCGACGTACCGCGCCTCAAGGAGCTGTGGAACAAGCTGGTGCCGCTGTGGGACGACCGCACCTTCTACGACTTCGTCGCCACGTCCAAGGCCTTCGCCAAACTGTCGTTCTACCACCGCGAAGTGTTCGGCCAGGTCGGTTTCGGCACCGGTGGCTGGGACTCGGACTTCCCCAACTCGATGCTGGAAATCTTCCGCGTGGTCATGACCAACTGCGACGATCATCAGCATCTGATCGTCGGTGGCGTCGAGCAGGTACCGCTGGGCATCTGGCGCCATGTGCCGGAGCGCTGCGCCCACTGGCCGGAAGGCACCAGCCTGTCGAGCCTGCACCACGGCGCGCCGCGCACCGGGGTCAAGCGCATCGCCCGAGCGGCCGACGGCCAGTTCGCCGTCACCGACAACTGGGGCGACACTCGGCATTACGACGCCGTGCTCGCCACCTGCCAGAGCTGGCTGCTGACCACCCAGATCGAATGCGAAGAATCACTGTTCTCGCAAAAGATGTGGATGGCGCTGGACCGTACCCGTTACATGCAGTCGTCGAAAACCTTCGTCATGGTCGATCGCCCGTTCTGGAAGGACAAGGACCCGGAGACCGGCCGCGACCTGATGAGCATGACCCTGACCGACCGCCTGACTCGCGGCACCTACCTGTTCGATAACGGCACCTACAGCAACGGTACGGAAAAGCCGGGGGTAATCTGCCTGTCGTACTCGTGGATGAGCGACGCGCTGAAAATGCTGCCGCACCCTGTGGAAAAGCGCGTGAGCCTGGCGCTGGGCGCGTTGAAAAAGATCTACCCGAAGGTGGATATCGCCGCGCGCATCATCGGAGATCCGATCACCGTGTCGTGGGAAGCCGACCCGCACTTCCTCGGCGCGTTCAAGGGCGCGCTGCCGGGCCACTACCGCTATAACCAGCGGATGTACGCGCACTTCATGCAGAAGGACATGCCTGACGACCAGCGCGGCATTTTCATCGCCGGCGACGACGTGTCGTGGACACCGGCCTGGGTCGAAGGCGCAGTGCAGACCTCGCTGAACGCGGTGTGGGGCATCTTGACCCACTTCGGCGGCAAGACCCACGTCGAGAATCCTGGCCCGGGTGATGTCTTCCACGAAATCGGCCCGATCGTGCTACCGGAATAAGGGGCCCAGCATGCGCGTCGCTCTGTATCAATGCCCGCCGTTGCCGCTAGACGTTCGCGGCAATCTGCAACGCCTGCAAACCCAGGCCATCGAGGCCGCGAAGCAAGGGGCGGCGCTGCTGGTCTGCCCGGAAATGTTCCTCAGCGGCTACAACATCGGTGCTAAGGCCGCCCGCGATCTGGCGCAAGCAGCCGATGGCCCTGCGGCCCAGGAAATTGCCGATATCGCGCGTACGAATGGTCTCGCCATTCTGTACGGCTATCCCGAGCTGAGCGCCGACGGGCAGATTTACAACGCCGTTCAGCTGATCGACGCGCAAGGCGTTAGCCGTTGTAACTACCGTAAGACGCATCTCTACGGCGAGCTGGACAAATCGATGTTCAGCGCAGGAGATGAGCATTTTCCGGTGGTGGATTTCGACGGCTGGAAGCTGGGATTTCTGATCTGCTACGACGTGGAGTTTCCCGAAAACACCCGGCGCCTGGCCCTGGCTGGCGCCGACCTGATTCTGGTGCCGACCGCCAACATGGCGCCCTATGACTTCGTCGCCGAAGTCACCGTGCGAGCGCGGGCATTCGAGAACCAGTGCTACCTGGTGTACGCCAACTATTGCGGCAGCGAAGGCGAGATTCATTACTGCGGGCTGAGCAGCATCTGCGCGCCAGATGGCCAGCAGATCGGGCTGGCAGGACAGGACGAAGCGCTGGTGGTGGCGGATCTGGACCGGCGGGTGATGAGTGAATCCCGGGCGATCAATACCTATTTCAAGGATCGCCGGCCGGAGCTCTATTCCCGGTTGAGCAGCTGAATCAGAACCCTGTAGGAGCGAATTTATTCGCGAAGGACGTTATGTCGATACATCTGCATCGGATGTACGAATGTTTCGCGAATGAATTCGCTCCTACAGGTGAATCACATCCGCTAGCATAATTGGCGTTGCCCAACCTTGCGGAACCCGTCATGCCGTCGCCCCACCCCGCCACCCACCGCCAACTCACGCTGCCCAACGGTTTGCGCGTGGCACTGTGTTGCGTACCGCGCCTGAAACGTTGCGCAGGGGCATTGCGGGTCGCGGCAGGCAGCCATGATGTATCGCCCGAGTGGCCGGGGTTGGCGCATTTTCTGGAGCATCTTTTCTTTCTTGGCACCGAGCGTTTTCCTGCCGAGCAGAACCTGATGGCCTACGTACAGCGTCACGGCGGGCAGCTCAATGCCAGCACTCGCGAGCGTGTCACCGATTTCTTTTTTGAACTGCCACCGCCTGTGTTTGCGCAGGGCCTTGAGCGGCTGTGCGAAATGCTCGCTCACCCGCGTATGACCCTGGCCGACCAGTTGCGGGAAAGGGAAGTCCTGCATGCCGAATTCATCGCCTGGTCGCGGGACAGCGCCTCCAGAGCGCAATCCGAACGGCTGCTGGCTCTGTCGCCGCATCATCCGTTGCGCTGGTTTCACGCGGGCAATCGATTCAGCTTGCCGGTACCCCGTCAGGCGTTTCAGCAGGCGCTGTGGGACTTTTACCGCACCTACTATCAGGCGGAGCAGATGACGTTGAGCCTGGCCGGGCCGCAGTCGCTGGATGAGTTGCAGGCATTGGCGCAGGCCCATGGTGGACTTTTCGCTCAAGGGCATCGGGTCGAGCAAGTAGCGCCACCTTTGTTGATGGATGGCCGGACCGGAAAGCCAGGTGAGCCTGATTCGCGGCGGATGCATCTGATGTTTGCGTGCGAAGGGCTGCCGGAGGGGTGTCAGCAGGCGGCAGAGTTTCTCTGCACCTGGATGAACAACGCGCAGCCCGGTGGATTGATTGCGCAGATGCGTGATCGGGGGTTGATTGAGTCGCTCAAGGTGGAGGTGGTTCATCAGTTTGCGGGGCAGATCCTGCTCGATATCGATGTTGTTATGGCCGACGCCATCGCGGGCAAGCGCGCTCCTACAGGGGATCGCGCCTTAGCTGTAGGAGCGCGCTTGCCCGCGAATGCGTCAGATCTGGCAACGCAGATTCAAGCGGTGGTTTTGAACTGGCTGGCCTTCTTCAAACCCCGCTACCACCCACTGCTCAGCGAATACGCGCTGCTCGAACAACGCCGCCTGGCCATGAGCGGCGCCCTTGCGCTCGCCCGCCATTACAGCGGCGATGCCGGAGAACCCGGCCTGTCCGGGCAAAGCATCCTTGCCTTGGATACCCTGCTCGAATCGCTAACGCCTGACACGCTGTTGCAGCCATTTCCGGCACGCGCTGAGGAATCACCTGACATCACCTGGCGCCTGCCCGAGCCCAACCCGTTTCTGCGCCCCACCCAAGCCATGTCAGCTCAGGCGGAATCGTTTCCAGCGTTCACCTTCGACACAAACCTCCCCGACACTGGCGAGAGTACGGTCTACCTGCGCTGGACCCTGCCCGCCCCTCAGCCAAAACTCGCGCAAATGCTGGCTCAGGGGCTCAAACCGCTGACGGCCGACGCCCTGCAAGCCGGTGTGACAGCAGCGTTCACGACGTACGGCAATCACTGGCAACTCAAACTCAGCGGCCTGGCCGAGCCGATTCCCTCGGTGCTGGAGGCTGCGCTGCAACAGCTCGCTCGTCCTGACGAGCAAACGCTGTCGCGCTACGGCCAGCCCGACGCTGAACCCGCGCCGATCCCGATTCGCCAGCTGCTCAAGACCCTGCCTGATCATTTTTTGAACAGCGCAACCACACAGGAAACCGAGGATCTGCAAAGCGTGTGGAACAGCGCGCGCTGGACCGGATTCGCAACGGGTTGCGACACAACGCTGTCGCACGCCCTGCAACGGGTGCCCGGCATACCCGATGAAACGCTGAACCCAGCACCCGCCCAAGCGTCAGGCAAACGCTGGCACACCGAACCGTCAGATTCGTCTGAAAATGCCGTGTTGCTGTTCTACCCGACGCCGTCGAATAGCCTAGAAGACGAGGCCATCTGGCGATTATTCGCACACAGGGTCCAGGCGCCCTTCTACCAACGTCTGCGGGTCGAGATGCAGTTGGGCTACGCGGTATTCAGCGGATTCCGACAGATCGCAGGGCAAGGCGGCCTGCTGTTCGGCGTGCAGTCCCCCGGCGCCAGCGTCGAGCAACTGGTCGAACACATCGAAAGCTTTCTGCAGACACTGCCGGAATTGATCGAGAAGGCCGATCTTGCCTCTGAGCTTGCCACATTGGTCAGCCAGACAGATCCGGCAGCGATGGAAACCCAGGCGGCCGCCGAGATGCTCTGGCAGGCGCACCTGTGCGGCCACGGCCCTGACTACCCCGGACGCCTGCAACATTCGTTTGCACATCTGCCAGCCGAGGCACTGAAATGCGCCGCCAGTCGGATAGCGCTACCCCAGACGCCCCGCCTGGTCTTGGCAAATCGCCCGGAGCCACGGGGCTAGCCGCCTGCAGCGAAGCGATCGTTGTCTGATCGGTAAAAATCTTTATCGGATATTTCATCATCGGAGCGGTGTTATTTTTAGTAACATAGCTGCCTAAGCATTTGAACGTCTCCTCTCGCAGGTGTACTAAAGATGTACTCACCCACCGCTGCATTAACCCAGAAGGAGTCTTTTATGTGGACTAAACCTGCTTACACTGATCTGCGTATCGGCTTTGAAGTCACCATGTACTTCGCAAGCCGTTGATTTCTGCGCGGTGAAAAGCCTCGGTTCGCCGGGGCTTTTTTGTTACAGCACTTATGATTTATGGCCACGCAGGCGGCCACTCGGCACGGAGTATTCATGCACATCCAGATTCTTGGTTCCGCCGCTGGCGGCGGTTTCCCACAATGGAACTGCAACTGCGTCAATTGCGCAGGTTTTCGTGACGGCAGCCTGCGGGCGCATGCGCGCACCCAGTCGTCCATCGCCCTGTCCGATGACGGCGTGAACTGGGTACTGTGCAACGCGTCTCCCGACATCCGCGCGCAGCTGCAAGGCTTTGCGCCCATGCAGCCCAATCGTGGCCTGCGTGACACCGGCATCAGCGCGATCATCCTGATGGACAGCCAGATCGACCACACCACCGGCCTGTTGAGCCTGCGTGAAGGCTGCCCGCATCAGGTCTGGTGCACCGACATGGTCCATGAAGACCTGAGCACTGGTTTCCCGCTGTTCAACATGCTCAAGCACTGGAACGGCGGCCTGGTGTGGAACCGCATCGAGCTTGCAGGCAGCTTCGTGATTCCTGCCTGCCCCAACCTGCGCTTTACGCCGTTTCCGCTGCGCAGCGCGGCGCCGCCCTACTCGCCGCACCGATTCGACCCACACCCGGGCGACAACATCGGGCTGATGGTCGAAGACACCAGAACCGGCGGCAAGCTGTTCTATGCACCGGGCCTGGGCAAGGTCGATGATGCCCTCATGGAAAAGATGAGCGGCGCCGACTGCCTGCTGGTGGATGGCACGATGTGGGACGACGACGAAATGCAGCGTCGCGGCGTCGGCACCCGCACCGGTACCGAAATGGGCCATCTGGCGCAAAATGGCCCCGGTGGCATGCTCGAAGTGCTGGAGAAGCTGCCGCGCCAGCGCAAGGTGCTGATCCACATCAACAACACCAACCCGATCCTCGACGAAGACTCGCCCGAGCGCGCGGAACTGGCGCGCCGTGAAGTGGAAGTGGCCTTCGACGGCATGAGTATCGAGTTGTAAGAAGCGGTAAATCAACGACTGTGGGAGTGAGCTTGCTCACGAAGGCGCGAGATCAGCCAGCATTTGTGGCCTCGTTAACGTATTCGTGAGCAAGCTCACTCCCACAGGATCCGCGACACATTCGTAGGAAAACTGCCGACATGAGCGAGCAAAAGCCCCTGGCCCCCGCCGAATTCGAACAGGCCCTGCGTGCCAAGGGCGCGTATTACCACATCCATCACCCGTACCACGTGGCGATGTATCAGGGCCGCGCCACCCGCGAGCAGATTCAGGGCTGGGTGGCCAACCGCTTCTACTATCAGGTGAACATCCCGCTCAAGGACGCCGCGATCCTGGCCAACTGCCCGGACCGCGAGATTCGCCGCGAGTGGATTCAGCGCCTGCTCGACCACGATGGCGCGCCCGGTGAAGACGGCGGCATCGAGGCCTGGCTGCGCCTGGGTCAGGCGGTCGGCCTGGATCCGGATCAACTGCGCTCGCAGGAATTGGTACTGCCCGGCGTACGATTCGCGGTCGATGCCTACGTCAACTTCGCCCGCCGCGCCAGCTGGCAAGAAGCTGCCAGCAGCTCGCTGACCGAACTGTTCGCGCCGCAGATTCATCAGTCGCGTCTGGACAGCTGGCCGCAGCACTATCCGTGGATCGACCCGGCAGGCTACGAGTATTTCCGCACCCGCCTGGGCCAGGCCCGTCGCGATGTGGAGCATGGTCTGACGATCACCCTGCAGCACTACACCACTTGGGAAAGCCAGCAGCGCATGCTGGAAATCCTGCAGTTCAAACTGGACATTTTGTGGAGCATGCTCGATGCCATGAGCATGGCTTACGAGCTCAATCGCCCGCCCTATCACAGCGTTACCGACCAGCGTGTCTGGCACAAAGGAATCGCCCTATGAGCTTCAATCGCGAACTCGTCCCCACCTGGCGCCGCGGCTATCGCTTTCAGTTCGAACCGGCGCAAAATGGCCATGTGCTGCTCTACCCGGAGGGCATGATCAAGCTCAACGAAAGCGCCGCCGAGATCGGCGGGCTGATCGATGGCCAGCGCAACGTCGGCGCGATCATTGCCCTGCTCGACGAGAAATTCCCCGGCGTTCCCGAGCTTGGCAGCGATGTCGAGCAATTCATGGAGGTCGCGCGTGCAGAACACTGGATCGAACTTGCCTGACGCTCCGGTAAAAGCGCCGGCGTCAGGCCAATCCGAAGTGTACATCCCGCCCACGCCCCCGGTCGGGCTGCCGCTGTGGCTGCTCGCAGAATTGACCTACCGCTGCCCGCTGCAATGTCCGTACTGCTCCAATCCGTTGGACTTCGCCAAACAGGGCCTGGAGCTGACAACCGAGCAGTGGTTCAAGGTCATGGCCGAGGCGCGGCAGATGGGGGCGGCGCAGATTGGTTTTTCTGGTGGCGAGCCGCTGGTTCGCCAGGACCTGGCAGTGCTGATCGCCGAAGCGCGACGGCTGGGCTTCTACACCAACCTGATCACCTCCGGCATCGGCCTGACTGAGCAGAAAATCATCGACTTCAAGGAAGCCGGCCTGGACCACATCCAGATCAGTTTCCAGGCCAGCGACGAGCAGGTGAACAACATGCTCGCCGGCTCGAAAAAGGCCTTCGCCCAGAAGCTGGAAATGGCCCGCGCGGTGAAGAAGCACGGCTATCCGATGGTGCTCAACTTCGTGACCCATCGGCACAACATCGACCGCATCGACAAGATCATCGAGCTGTGTGTGGCCTTGGAAGCAGACTTCGTCGAATTGGCCACCTGTCAGTTCTACGGCTGGGCACACCTGAACCGCGTGGGCCTTTTGCCGACCAAGGATCAGCTGGTGCGCGCCGAACGCATCACCAACGAATACCGCGAAAAACTCGCCGCCGAGAACCACCCGGTCAAACTGATCTTCGTCACCCCCGATTACTACGAAGAACGTCCGAAAGCCTGCATGAATGGCTGGGGCAATCTGTTCCTGACGGTCACGCCGGATGGCACTGCGCTGCCCTGCCATGGCGCGCGGCAGATGCCGATCCAGTTCCCCAATGTGCGCGACCACAGCATGCAACACATCTGGTATGACTCTTTCGGCTTCAATCGCTTTCGCGGTTACGAATGGATGCCCGAGCCGTGCCGTTCGTGCGACGAAAAGGAAAAGGATTTCGGCGGCTGCCGTTGCCAGGCGTTCATGCTCACGGGCGACGCCAGCAACGCAGACCCTGTGTGCAGCAAATCACAGCACCATGGCCTGATCACCCAAGCCCGCGACGAAGCCGAGTATGCTAGCCAGACCATCGAGCAACTGGCTTTCCGCAATGAACGAAACTCACGCCTCATCGCAAAATCCTGACCTGTTTTCTGCCGCCCAGGCTGTGGCGGCAGGCGTCGATTTCTCCGAGTTGAGCGTCAGTCCTGCCGGCCTTTTCTGGATCGAGTTCCGCCCGCAGGACGCGGCTTCACGCATCTGGCGCTGGGTTGATGGCGCCACCTCCTGCCTGACCCCGGACGGTTTCAGCGTTCGCACCCGGGTGTACGAATACGGCGGCGGCTCTTATTGCCTGACCGACGACGGACTGGTGTTCGTCAACGAGGCCGATCAGCAGCTTTACGTCCAGTCGTTCGACGCAGCAACCCCTCGGCAACTGACCCATAGCGAACAGCGTTTTGGCGACCTCAGTTTTTCCCGTGGGCAGGTGTTCGCCGTCGAGGAAGACCAGGACACTCACCGCTTGGTGAGCATCGATCTGGCAGACGGCAGGCGCGAAGTGCTGGCCGAAGGTGCGGATTTTTACGCCGCGCCGACCGTCAGCCCGAATGGCGAGCGGCTGGTCTGGATCGAGTGGTGGCGCCCGCATCAGCCCTGGACATCGACGCGGCTGCTGAGCGTCGAGCGCCTGGCCGACGGCACCTGGGGTCGTTCGCATTGCCTGGCCGGCGGGCTGGGCCTGGAAGCCTTGCAGCAGCCGCGCTTCGACAAGGCCGGCACGCTGTACTGCATCACCGACCGCGCCGGGTTCTGGCAGCCGTGGGTCGAAACCCTCGACGGCCTCAAGGCCCTGCCCGCCGCCAAGGCGGATCACGCCGGCGCACCTTGGCAAATGGGCGCTTCGAGCTGGCTGCCAGTGGGCGGCGGCGCGTATCTGGCGGCCTGGTCGGAGGATGGTATGGGCCTGCTCGGCCTACGCGCATCCGACAGTTCGATGGAAGATTTCAGCGGCCCCTACAGCCGTTTTCGCAGCCTGGCGATGGACGATGACTGCATCTACTGCATCGCCGCATCAGCCGTCAGCCCGGCCGCCGTCATTGCCGTCAATCGGCAGGACAAAACCCTTCAAGTGCTGGCAGGCGGCATCGCGCCGTTACCCGCAGAACGCATCAGCCGCCCACAACCGCTACGCTATCCAAGCGGAACAGCCGAGGCCCACGGCTACTTCTACCCTGCGATGAACGGCGACGAGACACCGCCGCTGGTAGTGTTCATCCACGGCGGCCCGACCTCAGCCTGCTACCCGGTGCTCGACCCGCGCATCCAGTACTGGACGCAACGGGGCTTTGCCGTGGCCGACCTCAACTACCGCGGCAGCACCGGCCTGGGCCGGGCGTACCGTCAGGCACTGTTTCTGGAATGGGGCGCAGTGGATGTCGAAGACGCCTGCGCGGTGGTCGGGCACCTGGCCGAACGCGGGCTGATCGACCCCACCAAGGCGTTTATCCGTGGCAGCAGTGCGGGTGGTTACACGACCCTGTGCGCGCTGGCGTTCAAGGACGTCTTCCGCGCCGGCGCCAGCCTGTATGGCGTGAGCGACCCGCTGGCGCTGGCCGAAGCCACGCACAAGTTCGAGGCGGATTATCTGGACTGGCTGATCGGCGATCCGGACATCGACATGGCGCGTTACAAAGAACGCACGCCGCTGTTGCATGCCGACTCAATCAAGGTACCGGTGATCTTCTTTCAGGGTGAGCTGGATAAGGTCGTCGTGCCGTCCCAGACCCGCGACATGCTCGACGCGTTGGTGCAGCGGGGCATCCCTGCCGAAGGCCATTTCTACCCCGAGGAGCGCCACGGGTTCCGCAAGGCCGAGAACCTGGCCCATGCGCTGGAGAGCGAGTGGGCGTTTTATCGCAAGGTCATCGATGGGTGAGGCAGGTCTGAGCAAGGCTGTTTTTTTTGTGGGAGCCGGCTTGCTGGCGAAAGCGTCAGTTCAGACACTGCAACGGTGAATGATCCACCGCATTCGCCAGCAAGCCAGCTCCCACGGCCTTCGGCCAGAATCCGACCACACAACGCCCGCTTATTTACGACTGGCAATGATGTAAACCGCGTGAATGATCCCCGGGAAGTAACCCAACAGCGTCAGCAGAATATTCAGCCAGAACGCGCCGCCAAATCCGACTTGCAGGAACACGCCCAGGGGTGGCAGCAAAATGGCGACAATGATTCGAATGAAATCCATGGGTGAGGCTCCTGATCGATAAGTGGCCTTTATGGCCTACACAGCTAATCGACTCTGGCGCGTGACAGGGGTTCCACGCTGCATATCAACAAGCCATCACCCTGCCGAAGCCCCCAAAAAAACGCCCCGCTCCCAGGGTTCCGGTGCGGGGCGAGGCGTACAGAACGCAAGACGGTATTCGGTCAGGCCAGCAAACCCGGCAAGTAAGGCATTGCCTGAGGTTTGGGTCTGGAAACGTGAGGCCGGTGGGTCGAGACCGGCTCCGGCACAAAGCCCGGCAAGCGGTCGAGTTCGGCCGTGCGGGCATGGCCGCGCACCAGCAGGGCAGCGCTGCGGGGGCTGCAATGGGAGTGATCGCCCAGCACCATGATGTCGGCCGTGACGCCGTAGGCCTCTTCGCACAGCAGCCCGCCCTGCTGGCCGGCGGTGCCGCGTGCATCGTTCAGGATCAGCAGGATGTTCAGCTCGCGACACAGCTTGGCCACGCCCTGCACGTACACCTGGGAAGCGGGAGTGACGACGCTCTGGCCCTGAATCGGTTCCAGCACAATGGCCACCGTACTGGAGTCGACCGCCGCATCCATGGCCACCAGGTCATTGAAGGCGACGCGCGTGCAACACGACGCCATGGATTCGATCAGCCCGTCGAATCGCCCGCCGCTGGCCAGCACCACGCCACATTTGCCACGGCGATGCCGTTCGCCCCACTGCTGAGCCAGCGCCATGGCCGCAGCGCAGGCCTCGGCCTCGCTGGCGAACAGCCCGGCATCATCACAAGCGGTGCGTTGGCGCAGGCGCTGCAGGGGCGATAACAGCGAAGGGCCGGAAGCCTCATGCGGATTTTTCGCTTTACCTATGTAAACACCCTTGGCACCGGCTCTGATCATCGCGTCGTATCGCTCTGTAACCCTCGTGAGTTGCGCGTAGACTAAGGGCCATCGGCCACAACGGCCATTTCGATTTTCCAGCCATTTCGATAAGTATCACTTATGGATTTTCGCCAACTGCGCTATTTCGTCGCGGTCTATGAAGAAGGCCATGTGGGCCGTGCGGCCGAACGCCTTTCGTTGTCGCAGCCGGCGCTCTCCCAGCAGATCCGTCTGCTGGAGCACAGCCTGGACGTCAGCCTGTTCGAACGCAGCAGCAAACGCCTGTTGCCGACTCTGGCCGCGCACACCCTGTACAACCACGCCGTGCCGCTGCTCGAAGGCATGCAGCGGGCGCGGGATGCGCTGCGCAACTTCAAGGGCCAATC
Source organism: Pseudomonas sp. 2 (assembly GCF_056627435.1). Classification (NCBI taxonomy): domain Bacteria; kingdom Pseudomonadati; phylum Pseudomonadota; class Gammaproteobacteria; order Pseudomonadales; family Pseudomonadaceae; genus Pseudomonas; species Pseudomonas sp. 2. The sequence goes on along the minus strand of NZ_JBWXNG010000008.1, from coordinate 201,768 downwards.
CCAGCGAACGCTGGCGATCGGCGTGATGCAGACTGTGCATTCGAGCCTGGTGCCGCAGATGCTCGAACACGTGCGCAAGGCCCAGCCGCATCTGGTGGTGCAGATCTACGAGTTGAGCGCGATGGAGATCGAGCGGCGCCTGCTCAATGGCTCGCTCGACATCGGCATCAGTTATCTGCCGCCTCGCCAACCGGGCCTGCACGGCATGTTGCTGTACGAGGACGAACTCAAACTGGTGATCCCGGCCAATCATCCGCTGCGCGAATTCAAGAAGGTTTCGATGAGCCAGGCGGCGGAAATCCCGATGCTGTTGCTGGGCGAGGAATTCCAGGTGCGGCAGATCTGGCAGACACAACTGGCCAATCTGGGCCGACGCCCCCACGTTCAGGCCGAGCTGAACAACATGGCGGGGATTCTCGACAGCCTCACCCACATGAAGCTTGCGACGGTGTTGCCGGGGCGGGCACAGAACATTCAGGAAGAGGTGGAGCTGCTGTGGAAACCGCTGAGCGAGCCTCGGGTGCCGCTGCAGATTGGCCTGGTGTATCGGGATGCACAACGACAACAGGCGACGCTTGAGTTGCTCAAGTCGGTGCTCGATGAAGTGGAAAACCCCAAACCCGCCGCGTTCTCAAGGGGCTGAGACAAGCACGGAATTTCCAGGGAGCAGATAAAAGAAAACCCCGCCTAAGCGAGGTTTTCCAGACTGTTTCCCTGTGACTTCCCTTTCGTCCCGCCGACCCTGGCAGGTATTCCCTACGTGTCCGTGTTATCTGTTTGCGCATCCTGCGCGACGTCCATGTGTGTAGATTAAACTTGGATCCATTACCGCGAAAGAGCTAATTGCCAGCACGTCATGTAAGCAAATGCTTACACGAATGCCTCAGGCTCAGAATTGCGCGGCGTCCAGCAGATACAACGATTCGCTACCCGCCTTCACCGATGCTGCAAGTGATTGAATCCGCGGCAAAAGACGCGCGAAATAGAAGCGCGCGGTGCCCATCTTGCTGGCGTAGAAATCTTCCTGGGCTTCTTTGCCCTGCGCGGCCTTGGCCGACATCGCCCACATGTAGGCGTAAGCGACGTATCCGAAAACGTGCAGATACTCGACCGACGCCGCGCCGATTTCGTTCGGGTTGCTGCGTGCGCGGTCCAGGACCCAGTTGGTCAATTCATCGAGCGTGGTCAGCGCTGCACCCAGTGGCTTGGTGAATTCGGCCAGCGATGCATCAGAAGCATCGACAAACTGCCGGATCTCGTCACTGAACAGCCTGTAGAAAGCGCCGCCGCTAGCCACGACCTTGCGCCCCATCAGGTCCAGCGCCTGAATGCCGTTGGTGCCTTCGTAGATCTGGGTGATGCGCACATCGCGCACCAATTGCTCCTGGCCCCACTCGCGAATATAGCCGTGGCCGCCAAACACCTGCTGGCCGTGAACGGTGGTTTCCAGCCCGGCGTCGGTGAGGAAGGCCTTGGCTACTGGAGTCAGCAATGCCACCAGCGAGTCGGCGCGCTGGCGCACGTCGGCATCGTCGCTGTATTTGGCGGTGTCCAGTTGCATCGCGACATAGGTCGAGAACGCGCGGCCGCCTTCGTTCAGCGCTTTCATGGTCAGCAGCATGCGGCGCACGTCCGGGTGGACGATGATCGGGTCGGCGATAGTGTCTTTCGACTGGGCACCGGTCGGCGCGCGGCTCTGCAGGCGGTCGCGAGCGTATTCGATGGCGTTCTGATAGGACCGCTCGCCCGACGCCAGACCCTGAATGCCGACGCCCAGACGCTCGTAGTTCATCATGGTGAACATCGCCGCCAGGCCCTTGTTCGGCTCGCCCACCAGGTAGCCCTCGGCCTGATCGAAGTTCATCACGCAGGTCGCCGAGGCCTGGATGCCCATCTTGTGCTCGATGGAGCCGCAGGAAACGCTGTTGCGCGCGCCCAGGCTGCCGTCGTCATTGACCAGGATTTTTGGCACCAGAAACAGCGAAATGCCCTTCGGCCCTGCCGGTGCATCTGGCAGCTTGGCCAGCACCAGATGAATGATGTTTTCAGTCAGGTCGTGTTCGCCACCGGTGATGAAGATCTTGGTGCCACTGATCTTGTAGGCACCGTCGACCTGCGGCTCGGCCTTGGTGCGGATGATGCCCAGGTCCGTGCCGGCGTGGGCTTCGGTCAGGCACATGGAGCCGGCCCAGATGCCGGCATACATGTTCGGCAGGAATTTGTTTTTCAGCGTTTCGCTGGCGTGGGTGTTGATCGACACGCAGGCGCCGGAAGTCAGCATCGGGTACAGGCCGAACGCCAGGCTCGACGAGTTGACCATTTCCTCGACCTGCGCCGACACCGCCTTGGGCATGCCCATGCCGCCGAACTCAGGGTTGCCGCCAACGCCCACCCAGCCGCCCTCGGCGTAGGTCTTGTAGGCCTGGACGAACCCGGCCGGCGTGGTGACCACGGTGTCTTTCCAGTGGCAGCCTTCTTCGTCGGCGGCGCGGCTCAGGGGCGCGACGGATTTGCTGGTGACCTTGCCCGCTTCCTCGAGAATGGCTTCGACGGTTTCGGCGTCCACCACTTCGGACAATTCGGGCAGCGAGGCCCAGAGCTTCGAGACTTCGAACACTTCGTTGAGGACGAAGCGCATATCGCGCAGCGGCGCTTTGTAGTCAGCCATGGCAAACCTCGCAAACAGCAGCAGATAACCCGGGAAAGAGACGTCGCACTCATCTTGCGACGTCCATGTGTCAGTTGATCCCGAGTGTACAGGAACACCATTTGCGACACATAGGGTCAAGTCATGACCATTTATCTAATTATGGTCACAAATAAATGACAGTAATTTCCAGGCCTTCACCGGGAAGTGAAGACCTGACAATTACTGAGGGAGAGGAAAAAATCAGCCCGCGACGGCGGTTCTGACGGCGCCGCGCTTGGTGGTCTGGCCGTGGGCAACCACGCAGTTACGGCCTGCGCCTTTGGCGGCATAGAGCGCCTGGTCGGCGGCCTTGAGGACTTCTTCGGGGTTGCGGTGTTCCGGCTGGCGTTCGGCCACCCCCATGCTCACCGTCACCGACACGGTCGAAGCCTGGGAACTTGCACGGCGCTGACGGCCTTGCTGGTCGTCCTGCGGGCGGCTTTCCTGGTTGCGCAGGTGAATGGCGTAGACCGCGATGGTCTCGCGAATCGCCTCCAGGTGCGGCATGCATTCTTCCAGGGTCTTGCCGGCGAAGACGATGGCGAATTCCTCGCCACCGTAGCGATATGCGCGCCCGCCGCCGTTGGTGATCTTCGACAGCTTGCTGGCCACCAGGCGCAGCACCTGGTCGCCGACGTCGTGGCCGTGGGTGTCGTTGAATTTCTTAAAGTGGTCGACGTCACTCATCGCCAGCACATAGTTACGCCCCAGGCGCTGCATGCGTTCGTTGAGCGCACGTCGGCCCGGCAGGCCGGTCAGCTCGTCGCGGAAGGCCATCTGATAGGCCTCGTGCGCCACCGCCGACGCCAGCATCAGCATCACTTGGCTGCACATGATGTTCAGGGTGAACGGCAGGATGAAGGTCTTGGGCAGCGCCCAGAACAGCCCCAACAAACCCACCAGTTGCGCAGCGTGCATGGGGCGTGGCTTGCGCACGTACTGGAAGATCAGCACGCCGAAGGCGATCAGGAAGGTGGCGTAGGACAGCTGGATCAGGCTCATCCACTCGCCGTGCAAGGCTGGCCAGCGGATGTCGGCGAGCCAGGCGAGCAGGCTTTCCGGAAAACTCTGCTCAAGTCCCAGCGCCACGCTGCCCACGGCGACGAACACCGCCAGACGCGCCACCAAGTCCTGAAACAGATGGGTGCGTTCCTCCCAGGCGGCGTACAGCGCGTACATTACCGGCAGCAACAGGCAACAGAGGTGGAAGATCACGGCGGCGTCTTCACGCACCTTGCCGTTGTCGCGGTAATAGTCGGTCTGGGTGTCGAGCAGAAAGTAGGCGACGTACACCGTAATCATCAGAAACAGTTCGCGCTGGCGTTTGTACACGCCGCAATACGCACCGCCGAGCAAAAGCACCAGAGTTGGCAGTACGTTGAACAGGGAAGTGAAAAACACGTTCAGGTCTTTTACGTAGGCAGCGGCGAGGCCGGCGAGCAGCAACCCCAGTGACGGTAAAAAATGGCTGAGACGTGCGGCGGATGGGCGCTGCAAGAGGAAGATCTCCTACCCGTGTGAAGCGAGTTCAAATCAAATGGCATTGTGCCTTTATCGGCGGGCCAGCAGATTTGATGAGGAGAATTTGTGCGCTGGATCACTGTTTTTTGCGCATGTCGAAGGTTCAACGAACTTCTGTAGGAGCGAATTCATTCGCGAAAAATATGACAGGCGACACATCTGCGTCGCCTGTCCGATTCTTCGCGAATGAATTCGCTCCTACAGGGAATCTGCGTATCACTTGAGAACAAAAAGCCGCCAATCCCGAAAGACTGGCGGCTTTGAGGTAAAGCGCTCTGCCGACTCAGTAAGCCAGGCCGAAGTGCTCTTCGTTCATGTCCATCAGGTTGTTGGCGCCCGACAGCATGGCCGCCACGTGGGTGCGGGTACGCGGCAGGATGCGCTGGAAGTAGAAGCGCGCGGTCTGCAGCTTGGCGGTGTAGAACGCCTCTTCGGTGGTGCCGGCGGCCAGTTTCTCGGCAGCCAGGCGCGCCATGTCGGCCCAGAAGTAGGCCAGGCAGGCGTAACCGGAGAACATCAGGTAATCCACCGACGCAGCGCCGACTTCCTCGCGATCCTTCATGGCGGCCATGCCGACCTTCATGGTCAGTTCGCCCCACTCTTTGTTCAGCGCAGCCAGTGGCGCGACGAACTCGCTGACGGCTTCGTTGCCTTCCTGGGCCTGGCAGAACTTGTGCACGATCTTGGTGAAGCCCTTGAGCGCTTCGCCCTGGGTCATCAGCACCTTGCGACCCAGCAGGTCGAGGGCCTGAACACCGGTGGTGCCTTCGTACAGCATCGAGATGCGGCTGTCGCGAACGTTCTGCTCCATGCCCCACTCGGCGATGAAGCCGTGGCCGCCGTAGATCTGAATGCCGTGGTTGGCGGACTCGAAACCGACTTCGGTCATGAACGCCTTGGCGATCGGGGTCATGAACGCCAGCAGGCCATCGGCGGCTTTCTTGGAGTCGGCGTCTTCGCTGTATTTAACGATGTCGACCTGCTTGGCGGTGAAGTACACCATCGCGCGGGTGCCTTCGGCGAAGGCTTTCATGGTCAACAGCATGCGACGCACGTCAGGGTGGACGATGATCGGGTCAGCGGCCTTGTCCGGCGCTTTCGGGCCGGTCAGGGAACGCATCTGCAGACGCTCGCGAGCGTATTTCAGGCCGCCCTGGAAGCCGATTTCGGCATGAGCCAGGCCTTGCAGTGCAGTACCCAGACGCGCGGTGTTCATGAAGGTGAACATGCAGTTCAGGCCTTTGTTCGGCGGGCCGATCAGGAAACCTGTGGCGCCGTCGAAGTTCATCACGCACGTGGCGTTGCCGTGGATGCCCATCTTGTGTTCCAGCGATCCGCAGTTCACGGCGTTGCGCTGGCCAATGCCGCCTTCGGCGTTCGGCAGGAATTTCGGCACGATGAACAGCGAGATGCCTTTGGTGCCCGCAGGCGCATCAGGCAGGCGGGCCAGCACGATGTGGACGATGTTGTCGGCCATGTCGTGTTCGCCAGCGGAAATGAAAATCTTGGTGCCGGAGACCTTGTACGAACCATCAGCCTGAGGCTCGGCCTTGGTGCGCAGCATGCCCAGGTCGGTGCCGCAGTGCGGTTCGGTCAGGCACATGGTGCCGGTCCACTCGCCCGACACCAGCTTGGTCAGGTAAGCCTCTTGCTGCTCGGGCGTGCCGTGCTCGGAGATGGTGTTCATCGCGCCGTGGGACAGGCCCGGGTACATGCCCCACGACCAGTTGGCCTCGCCGACCATTTCGCTGACCGCAAGGCCCAAAGACTCCGGCAGACCCTGACCGCCATGGGCGACGTCATGGGCCAGGCTCGGCCAGCCGCCTTCGACGAACTGCTTGTAGGCTTCCTTGAAGCCGGTCGGGGTTTTCACGCCGGACTCGCTCCAGGTGCAGCCTTCGGTATCACCCACGCGGTTCAGCGGAGCCAGCACCTGCTCACAGAACTTGGCGCCTTCCTCGAGAATGGCGTCGACCATGTCAGGCGTGGCGTCCTGGCAGGCGGGCAGACTCTGATAGTGCGCTTCGTAGCCGAGCAGTTCGTCACGAACGAAGCGAATATCACGCAAGGGGGCCTTGTAGTCCGGCATAGCGATAAACCTCTGCTGATGAATCCTGGATTGGGATGACCGTTGAGTCACGGTGGGGACGGGCCCCTGCGCCGACGATGAAATGCTCGAACGTCGATCAAACACATGTTTGAAACATACGTTTACGCCAAAACCCTGTCAAGGGTGCGCCACAAACCTTTCATCCAGCCGAGAAAAATCTCACGTTCCAGAGCGGTCCGGTGATGGGGACATTACGTTCAGTCTAGTTGAGCGGGCAGGCGAAAACGCCGAGGCAAGGCCGCGATTCGGTCGTGTGATAGGGCGTTATTCAGGAAGGATGTTGCAAGAGATGACGTGCGCCGCAGCGCACGTTCAAGCGGGGTGCAGCAATTGAATCAGGCGTAGGTGTCAATCAGCGTGCCGAGCATTTCGTCACTGGCCTTCTCGACCTTGACGCCGGCCTGCACCTGGATGCGGCCCTGGGTCAGCTCGACAACATTGGTCGCCATGTCCGAACGCTGAGGGCGATCCACCGAGCGCAGACGCTCGAGCTGGAAATCCGAAGACTGGCTGCGGCCCGACACTTCCGTGGCCGGACTGGCCAGTTGGGTAGCGGCCTGATCGACACGGTCCTGCCCCACCTGAATGGCGGAAAGGCCTGGATACAGCGTGTTGTTCAGTGAAATCTGCATGTCCACGATCCTCTGTTCATAAAACGAACAGCCAGCATTGAAACAGACGACGCCGGAAAACGCCCGTCAAAAACAATAATGGCATCGGGCCGGCTAATAGAGCTGGCCGGATTCAACGTTGAAACGTTACTGACTGGCGACCGTTAAATGTGGCGCCCGGTGACACCCGGTGCCAGAAAACGGTGCAGCCCGAAACAGTTCGAATCATTACCTTAACCGGTCCGCGCCCGCCCCGCCTCATTGCAGGCCCGGAACTGTGCAGTGGCGCACATCCTGCATCCTGTGTTGAAGTGCTCCCCCATGGATCTGTCGTCGAACGCTTCCCATGCGCCCAAAGGAACTGAAACACTGGACCAGCGGCATCGCCCATCTTCTCGGCCATCCGGGAGGCGCGGCGCGTCTGGCCGGCTTGAGCCAGTGGCTCAAGCAGATCGCTCCGGTCGACCATTTCGTGCTGTTCGTCTACGAGGGCAACCACCGCCCGCTGGCGCTGTTCGATACCTTCCCGCCAGACAAACGCAAGATCTACGTCGACGACTACCAGTGCGGCCCTTACCTGCTCGACCCCTTTTATCTGGCCTGCACCCGCAAGCAGCCGCCAGGCCTGTGGCGCCTGCGCCAGTTCGCACCGGACCACTTCTACCTCAGCGAGTATTACCTGGCCTATTACCAGCAAACCGGGCTGGCCGAGGAAGTGGCGTTTTTCGTCGACCTGGGCGGCGATGCCATGGCCGTGCTGTCGCTGATGCGCGCCACCGCCAGCTGCGCGTTCAGCCGCGACGAACTGCAATGGATGGAATGCGCTCAGCCGATTGTCGAGCAAGTGATCAGCGAAGCCTGGGGCCAGCATCGCGCGCAGCAGCCGCGCTCGCCTCAGGACCTGGATTACAAGGTTCACGCTGCTTTCGATCATTTTGGCGATCACATTCTCACCGGTCGTGAACAGGAAATCGTTCGCCTGTTGCTGCGCGGCCACTCCAGCGCGTCGGTAGCCGAACAGCTGGCGATCAGCCCGGGCACGGTGAAGATTCATCGCAAGAACATCTACGCCAAGCTGGGCATTGGCAGCCAGGCGGAGCTGTTGGGGTTGTTCATTCGTGAATTGACCGGGCCGGATATCGCCGCGTCTGCGTAAACACATTCCCCTTGTAGGAGCCGGCTTGCTGGCGAATGCGATGGGGCAGTCAACATGGATGTGTCTGACACACCGCTTCGCCAGCAAGCCGGCTCCTACAGGGGCGATATCGAGAAAACTCAGAAAACGACTCTATCCCCCAAGGGATATATACACCGCAAAACCGCGATTGTTAGTTTGGCCTCCATCGCAGCGAACCCTGCACCCGAATGCGAGAGCCTCTGATGAACGACAGTCGCCATGAAAACGATATCGAGTTCTGCAACGTCGAGAAGCACTACGGCAACCTCAAGGCCGTCAACAACCTGAGCTTTCAGGTCAAGCGCGGCACCTTTCATTCCTTTCTCGGCGGCTCGGGCTGCGGCAAGACCACCACCCTGCGCATGATCGCAGGCTTCGATCAGCCCACGGTCGGCGAGGTGCGGCTGGCCGGCAAGAACGTGGCGGGCGTGCCGGCTTACCAGCGGCCGGTGAACATGGTGTTCCAGCACTACGCGCTGTTCCCGCACATGACCGTTGCGCAAAACATCGCCTACGGCCTGCGTTATCTGACCCCGCGCCCGGACAAGAAAGAGCAGCAGCACCGCGCCGACGAAGCGCTGGAAATGGTTCGCCTCTCAGGCCTGGGCCATCGCAAGCCGAGCGAGCTGTCCGGCGGGCAGCAACAGCGTGTGGCACTGGCCCGCGCGCTGGTGAACAAACCCACCGTATTGTTGCTCGACGAGCCCTTGGCTGCGCTGGATCGCAAGCTGCGCAAGGAGATGCAATCCGAGCTGCTGCGCCTGCAGCGCGAAGTCGGCATCACCTTCGTGCTTGTCACCCACGATCAGGAAGAAGCGCTGTCGATGAGCGACAGCATCAGCGTGATGCACAGCGGCTCGATCATCCAGACCGCTTCCCCCGAACAACTCTACGAAGCTCCGGCCACCCGCTACGTGGCCGACTTCATCGGTGAGTCGAACCTGTTCAACGGCACCGTGCGCCAGGTGCAGGGCAATTCGGCGCTGCTGCGCACCGAGCAGGGCATCGAACTGAGCAGCCCGCTGACGCCCAACGGCGCGGCCCTGAGCGCCAACACCGAAGGCTGCATCGCGGTGCGTCCGGAGCTGATCGACATCGCAGCCCAAGGCAGCCTGCAAGGTCGCGACGTGACCCTGGATGGCTGCGTCGAGGATCGCATCTATCTGGGCAACATCACCGAATACCGGGTGCGCACCCAGCCCTTCGGCATCGTCTGCGTGCGGGTGCCGCGCCAGCATGGCTCGGGCACCCAAGGCGGATTCGACACGACGGGTTTCGAGCACGGCGCGGCAGTGCAGGTGGGCTGGAACAACGCCAGCGGCCTGGCCATGGCGCTATGACTTTCTGACCCTATGACTCACGCGGCAAGGATCAAAGCGCTTCACATCATTCAATGAACGGGGAGAATGCCATGGACCAGAAGACCTTTATCAAGACGATGCGCAGCTGGCAGAACGGCTCGATCACCCGCCGCGACTTTCTCGGGCGCACCGGCCTTGGCATCGCGGCAGCAGTGGTCGCCACCAACATGCCCGGCCTGCTGGCGGGCAGCGCAAGCTCGACCGCGTTCGGCGCCGAGAAAAGCATCGGTGACCGCCTGGGCCTGGCGACCTGGCCGAACTATCACAGCCAGGAAAACCTCGACAACTTCGCCAAGACCACCGGCGCCCGGGTGTCCATGAGCGTGTTCGGCTCCAACGAAGAAATGCTCGCCAAACTGCAGGCCGGCGGCAGCGGCTGGGACGTTCTGGTGCCGACCAACTACACCATCAGCACCTACGTGAAGCTGGGCCTGATCGAGCCGCTGGACCTGTCGCGCATCCCAAACTTCGACGCCTCGGCTTTCCAGGAAAAATTCATGGCCCAGGGCACCGTCGACGGCAAGGTGTATGCCGTGCCGAAAAACTGGGGCACCACCGGCATGGCCTACGACAGCGCCAAGCTCAAGGCCAAACCAGCGTCGTGGAAGGAATTCTGGGAAGTCGCCAAGGACCAGGCCGATGGCCGCACCATGGTCCACGACTATCAACTGACCGCCATCGGCAACGCGCTGAAATCCTTCGGCTACAGCTTCAACTCGCTGGACCCCAAAGAGCTGGCCGATGCCGAGAAACTGCTGATCGAGGTCAAGCCACACCTGTTCGCCATCAACTCCGACATCCAGCCATCGATGCGCAGCGGCGATGCGATTCTGGCGATGTCCTGGACCGGCGATGCGTCTCAGCTGCACCGCGACATTCCGTCGATGGTCTACGCGCTGGGCAGCGAAGGCGGCGAGCTGTGGAGCGATTTCTTCGCGATCCCGAAAAGCGCCGAGCACAAGGACGCGTCCTACGCCTTCATCAATTACCTGCTCGACCCGCAGCACAACAAGCTGGAAGTGCTGAGCCACGGCTACCCCAGCGGAGACAAGCGCGTCGATGCCCTGCTGCCCACGGCGATGCTCAACGACCCGATCATGTACCCGGCCGCCGAGCACCTGAGCCCGCTGGAATTCGGTGCCGCCGCGACGCTGACCAGCCCGGCCCGCGCCGAACTGATGGCGCGCTTCAAGTCCGCCTGATCGTCGGCAACGACACACCGTCATGAGCCAGAAGGAACCGCACATGGATGCCGTCATCCCCAACGACGCACGTCGCGCTGCCAACGGCGCGAGCGCTGCCGATATCGAGCGCGCGCAAACCCGGCGGCGCAGCCTGGGCCGGCGCATCACCCTGCTGATGCTGCTGCCGTCGACCCTGTGGTTCCTGCTGCTTCTGGTCATGCCGCTGGTGATCATTCTGGTCTTCAGTTTTGGCGAGCGCAGTGCCGTCGGCGGTTACGCGGGCGGCATCACCCTGGCCAATTACCTGAACCTGGGGTCGCGCGCCGCGGCGTTCGGCAACACCCTGGTGCTGGCGCCGCTGGGCACCCTGGTGTGCCTGCTGGCGGCGTATCCGTTGGCGTACTTTCTCGCGGTCAAGGCGGGCCGAAGCCGTTCATTGTTGCTGACGCTGGTGATCGTGCCGTTCTGGACCAGCTTTCTGATTCGCACCTACGCCTGGATCTTCATTCTCAGCGGCAAGGGCATTCCGGCGCTGCTGGCCAGCGTCGGGCTCGACGACGTGCGGCTGATCAACACGCCTTATGCGGTGCTGATCGGCATCGTCTACGGCTACCTGCCGCTGATGGTGTTCCCGATCTACGTCAGCCTGGAAAAACTCGACAAGCGCCTGCTGGAAGCCTCGGCGGACCTGGGCGCCAGCGCCTTCGAGAGTTTCCGCCGGATCACCCTGCCGCTCTCGGCGCCGGGGATCATCACCGGGGTGATGCTGGTGTTCATCCTGCTGATGGGCGAGTTCCTGATTCCGGCCGTGCTCGGCGGCGGCAAGGTGTTCTTCGTCGGCAACGCGCTGGTCGACCTGTTCCTGCAATCGCGCAACTGGCCGTTCGGCAGTGCGCTGGCGATGACGCTGGTGGCGATGATGCTGCTGATCATCGGCGTCTATCTCAAACTGGTGGCCCGCTACGGCGGCAAACCTGGCGAAGGAGCGCTCTGACATGTGGTTGCGCACTTACTCCACTTCGCTGTACCTGTTTCTCTACCTGCCGATCGCCCTGATCATGCTGTTCAGCTTCAACGCCGGGCGCAGCGGGCTGGCCTTTGAATGCTGCTCGGTGCAGTGGTTCGGCCGGGCCTTTGGCAACCCGTTCATCATGGAAGCGCTGGGCAACAGCGCGCTGATCGCCAGCTGTTCGGCGGTGCTGGCTACGGTCTTCGGCACCCTGGCGGTGTTCGGCCTGCAACGGGCCGGGCGCAAGATCCGCCTGCTGTTCGACGCCCTGACCTACTGCGCGATCATCATCCCCGGCATCGTCATCGGTATCTCGACCCTGATCGCCTTCATCAGCCTGTTCGACATCATCAACCCGCTGCTGGCGCAACTGGCGCCGAGCCTGCCCAAGCTGAACATGGGCTTCTTCACGGTGGTCGCCGCGCATTCGCTGTTCACCATGGCGCTGGTCATGGTGATCGTGCGCAGCCGCGTCGACTCGCTGGACAAAGCCTTGCAGGAAGCGTCCGCCGATCTCTACGCCCCGCCGCTGGAAACCTTCTGGCGCGTGACGCTGCCGCAGATCACCCCGGCGATCATGGCCGGGTTCCTGTTGGCGTTCACCTTCAGCTTCGACGATTTCATCATCGCCTTTTTCGTCGCGGGCCCCGAAACCACGCTGCCGATCTACATCTTCTCGTCGATCCGCCGGGGCGTGACACCGGAAATCAACGCGGTCTCCACCGTGATCATCTGCGCCTCGCTGGCGCTGCTGTTCACCTCCCGCTATCTGCAGAATCGCCGCACAGGAGCCTCACATGCGTGATCAGTTGTACATCAACGGCGAGTGGGTAAGCCCCGACCTGGGCGGCTACATGGACGTGATCGACCCGGCGACCGAACAGACTCTGCAACGGGTGGCGGCGGGCACCGAGGAAGACATCGACCACGCCGTGCGCGCCGCCCGCCGCGCCTTCGAAAGTGACTGGGGGCAGACCACCGGCGCCGAGCGAGCAGTATGGCTGGAGAGCCTGGCCGACGAGCTGCAGGCCTCGCAGGAAGCGCTGGCAGTCCTGGAAGTGCACGACAACGGCAAGCCGCTGCCCGAAGCGCAATGGGACATCGGCGATGCGATCGCCTGCTTTCGTTACTACGCAGGCCTGGCCCGGCAACTGGACGGGCGCCAGGATCAGCCGCTGGCGCTGCCGGACGAGCGTTTCCGCTGCCGCACGCGCCTGGAACCGGTCGGCGTCGCGGGGCAGATCATTCCGTGGAATTACCCGCTGCTGATGGCCGCGTGGAAAGTCGCGCCAGCCCTGGCGGCAGGCGCCACCGTGGTGCTCAAGCCGTCGGAGCTGACGCCCCTCACCGCGCTGGAGCTGGCTGCTGCCGCCGACCGCATCGGCCTGCCCGCCGGCGTGCTCAACGTGGTGACCGGGCTCGGCGCAGACGCGGGCAGCCCGCTGACGCTGCACCCCGGCGTCGACAAACTGGCCTTCACCGGCAGCGTGCCCACGGGCGCGAAAATCATGTCGGCGGCGGCCAGCGACATCAAGAACATCAGCCTGGAGCTGGGCGGCAAGTCGGCGTTCATCGTGTTCGACGACGCCGATGTCGAGGCGGCGGTGGAGTGGATTCTGTTCGGGATCTTCTGGAACCAGGGCCAGGTGTGCAGTGCCACGTCGCGCCTGCTGGTGCAGGAGAGCATCGCGCCCCGGCTGATCGAGCGGCTGGTGGAAGAAACCCGCAAGATCAGCATCGGCCAGGGGCTCGAACCCGGTGTGTTGCTGGGCCCGCTGGTCAGCCGCGGGCAGTACGAAAAAGTGCTGGGCTTCGTCGACCAAGGCAAGGCCAGCGGCGCGAGACTGCTCACGGGGGGCAAGCGGCCAGGGCATCTTGAACGTGGGTATTTCATGGAGCCGGCGATCTTCGATGAGCCCGCGCATAACAGCATCGTCTGGCGCGAGGAAATCTTCGGCCCGGTGCTGTGCATCAAGCGTTTCAAAGACGAAGAACAGGCCGTGCAGATGGCCAATGCCAGCCGCTTCGGTCTGGCTGCCGCGGTGATGAGCGCCGACCCGCAACGTGCGACGAGAGTGGCCAACCGGCTGAGGGCCGGCATCGTCTGGGTCAACTGCTCGCAGCCGACCTTCGTCGAAGCGCCCTGGGGCGGCATGAAACACAGCGGCATCGGCCGGGAGTTGGGGCAGTGGGGGCTGGATAATTATCTGGAGGTCAAGCAGGTGACCGAGTACGTCAGCGAGCAGGCTTGGGGGTGGTACCTGCGGTGACTGGGCAAGCCCGCTCCTACAGGATCGATATTCACTAGAGATGCCTAATCCAGCAACTCCAGATGCAAATGCTCGGCAATCATCTCCGGCGTCGCCTTTTTCATGTGCGGCACACGCCCCAGGCAGGGCGCGGGCAGGCGCTCGGCCAGGGTGGCGAGGTTTTCTTCGAGCCGCGAGGTCTTGGGGTCGATGATGTTGGCCACCCAGCCCGCCAGTTGCAGGCCGTCGTTGGCGATGGCTTCGGCCGACAGCAGCGCGTGGCTGATGCAGCCCAGCCGCACGCCCACCACCAGGATCACCGGCAAGCCCAGGGCGATCGCAAGGTCAGAGAGGTTGGCCTGATCGGCCAGCGGCACACGCCAGCCGCCCGCGCCTTCGATCAGGGTGAAATCGGCCTTCTTGTCGAGGATATGGCGCATCGGCACCAGCAACGATTGCACGGTCAGAGCAACGCCGGCTTCCCGCGCAGCCAGGTGCGGCGCGATGGGTGGCTCGAAGGCGATGGGGTTGACCTCGTCGTAGGTCAGCTCGATCGAGCATTCGGCGCGCAAGGCCACGGCGTCGGAGTTGCGCAGGCCCTGAGGCTTGATGTCGCAGCCCGAGGCCACGGGCTTGCCGGCCGCCGTGCTCAGGCCGCCAAGGCGCGCCGCATGCAGCAGCCCGGTGGCAATGGTGGTCTTGCCCACATCGGTATCGGTTCCCGCGATGAAATACGCAGCACTCATCTTGGCGACCATCCATTCAGATATTTCAAAGCTTTTCCTTACCTGCTTACCCACTCAACTATAGCGTTCGTGCGAACGATGCTCGCAAAACCGGTCATTTTTCAGACAACGGCTGATTTTTCCAGCACCGCGTAAACCACCTGATAGGTCGCAGGCAGGCCTTTTTCCTGCCGAAACCCTTCGTAGGCCTCGATCAACGCCTGAATCCGCGCCCGGCCAGTCAATCCACCTGGCCGCCCAGGATTGATGTTGTGCGCACCCAGTGCCTTGAGTTCGTGGGTCAGGCTGCGCACATCCGGGTAATGCAGCACATGGGGCAGCACCTGCAGGCTGCGCACCTGCAAACCACTGTCGGCGCACAGCTTCTGGTAGTCCTCGAACTCACGGAAACGGTTGACGTGCACCATGCCGTCCACCGCCTGCCAGCTGTCGCGCAGCTCATACAAGGTGCCGACACACAGGCTGGCAAAACCCAGCACGCCACCCGGCTTCAACACGCGTCGGGCTTCAGCCAACACGGCGGCAAAGTCCGAACACCATTGCACGGCGAGGCTGGAAAACATCAGTTCGACGCTGTCATTCGCCAGCGGCAGGTTCTCGGCATCGCCGACCACATAATGCCGGGCGCCGCCCAGTTCGCGGGCGTGGCGCAGCATGCCTTCGGCGATGTCCAGGGCGATGCCGTCGCTGGCGGGCAGCTTCTGCGCCAGCACCCGGCTGAAATGGCCGGTGCCGCTGCCCAGGTCCAGCCAGCGTTCAGGCTTGATATCTGCCGGCAGACGCGACAGCAACTCGCTGCCCACCGCGCGCTGCAGCTCGGCGACGCTGTCGTAACTGGCCGCGGCCTTGGAGAAAGACGCCGCCACCTGACGCTTGTCCGGCAGATGGCCTTGGGTATTTGTCTCTTGCTGTTTCACGGCCTTGAGCACCGCACAATGGGAAAGATCAGTCATCACCAGACTCATGTAAAAACGCCTGGACCGCCGCCGCCACGCCGTGGGGGTTTTCCAGAATGAACGCGTGGCTGGCCTGCTCGATCACCCCGACCTCGACATCAGGCAGCAGGTTGAGCAGATCTGCCGAGGCCTCGGCCGGAACCAGCGCATCGAGGCCGCCGAACAGGTGCAACTGCGGGCCGCGATAGGCTTGCAGCGCTGCGCGGGTGTCCAGTTGTTCGAGCAGTTTCAGGCCCTCGATCAGCCCGGCACTGGTGCCGTGAGGCGCACCCGCCTTGAGCTGGCGCGACAACGCTCGCGGCTCTTCGGCACCCTGAACGCAGAGCAGGCTGAAACGCTTGAGGGTGGCGTCCGGGTCGGATTTGCAGCCGGCGATGAACGCATCGAAATCGGTCTGCGGCATCGCGCTCAGCCAATCGCCGCGCGCGACGAAACACAGGTTGCTGGCGAAGGTCGCCAGGCCGCAGCAGCGCTCGCCGCGACGGGCCGCAAGCTCGGCCGCCAGCATGCCGCCCAGCGACCAGCCGCCCAGCCAGACGTTGTCCGGCAGGGTCGCATCCAGTTCGTCGAGCCAGTCGTCGAGGTTGTCAGTGTCCATGTCCGGCAGCGGTTCGATCTCGACCCGCAAGTGTTCATCCAGACCGCGCAGCGCCGCCGCCAGCGGCTCAAGCGGCGAAACGCCCAGCCCCCAGCCCGGCAGCAGGATCAAACGATCACGCATTTTTTGGCTCCCCCGGCTCATCGCCCAGCAGCGGATAACACTGCTCCAGTGCCTCCAACAATAGCTGGACCTGAGCGGCGCTGTGGGCCGCGGACAACGTCACCCGCAATCGAGCACTGCCTGCGGGCACGGTGGGCGGGCGAATCGCGGTGACCATCAGCCCGCGCTCGCGCAGCATCTGCGACAGGCGCAGAGCGCGGCCGCTGTCACCGATGAGGATCGGCTGGATCGGCGTGAAGCTGTCCATCAGTTCAAGGCCGATCGCTTGGGCGCCGTCGCGGAATTGCTTGATCAGCGCCGCCAGATGCTCGCGCCGCCAGTGTTCGCTGCGCAGCAATTGCAGGCTTTTCAGCGTCGCACAGGCCAGCGCGGGCGGCTGGCTGGTGGTGTAGATGTAAGGGCGGGCGAACTGGATCAGGGTTTCGATCAGCTCTTCGCTGCCGGCCACGAACGCGCCGGCGGTGCCAAAGGATTTGCCGAGGGTACCGATCAGCACCGGCACCTCGTCCATGCTCAAGCCGAAGTGCTCGACGATACCAGCGCCGTTGGCGCCCAGCGGGCCGAAACCGTGGGCATCGTCGACCATCAGCCAGGCGTTTTTCGCCTTGGCGACCTTGGCCAGCGCGGGCAGATCGGCGATGTCGCCATCCATGCTGAACACGCCGTCGGTCACAACCAGGGTATCGCCCACGGCCTTTTCCAGCCGGGTGTTCAGGCTGTCGGGATCGTTGTGCAGGTAGCGCGAAAAGCGCGCGCCGCTGAGCAGGCCGGCGTCCAGCAGCGATGCGTGATTGAGGCGATCTTCCAGAACGGTGTCGCCCTGCCCCACTAGCGCTGTGACCGCACCGAGGTTGGCCATGTAGCCGTTGGAAAACAGCAGCGCGCGAGGACGGCCAGTGAGGTCGGCCAGCGCCTCTTCGAGTTCGTGATGCGGGCCGCTGTGGCCGATCACCAGATGCGAAGCCCCGCCGCCCACGCCCCAACGCTCGGCACCGGCCTTCCAGGCCTTGATGACGTCGGGGTGATTGGCCAGGCCCATGTAATCGTTGTTGCAGAAAGCCAGCAGCGGCTTGCCGTCGACCACCACCTCAGGGCCCTGCGGGCTCTCCAGCAAGGGGCGTTGGCGGTAGAGATGTTCGGCACGCCGGGCAGCGAGACGTGCGCTCAGATCGAAAGACATGCAGGCCTCGGGAATTCAAACCACAGTATCAAGGGAGACACTGTCCCTGTGGGAGTGAGCAAGCTCACTCCCACAGGATTCTTGCATTTCAGTTCACAGACTCCGCGTCGGCCTCAAACCGCCGCGTCGTAGAACATCTCGCTGCTCTTCTGCTCGATCAGCGCCTGCTCGATTGCCGCCTGATGCACTTCATCGGCGTGCTCTTCGCGCGCTTCCGGCTGGATGCCCAGGCGCGAGAACAGCAGCATGTCCTTGTCGGCCTGCGGGTTGGCGGTGGTCAAGAGCTTGTCGCCGTAGAAAATCGAATTGGCACCGGCGAAGAACGCCAGGGCCTGCATCTGGTCATTCATCGCCTCGCGGCCCGCCGACAGACGCACGTGGGATTGCGGCATCAGGATGCGCGCCACGGCCAGCATGCGGATGAAATCGAACGGGTCGACGTCTTCAGCGTTGGCCAGCGGCGTACCGGCGACTTTCACCAGCATGTTGATCGGCACCGACTCCGGGTGCTCCGGCAGGTTCGCCAGCTGGATCAGCAGGTTGGCGCGGTCGTCCAGCGACTCGCCCATGCCCAGGATGCCGCCGGAGCAGATCTTCATGCCGGCGTCGCGCACATAGGCCAGGGTCTGCAGGCGCTCGCTGTAGGTGCGGGTGGTGATGATGCGGGTGTAGAAATCCGGCGAGGTGTCGAGGTTGTGGTTGTAGTAGTCCAGACCGGCCTCGGCCAGCGCCTTGGTCTGATCCTGATCCAGCTTGCCCAGGGTCATGCAGGTTTCCAGGCCCATGGCCTTCACGCCTTTGACCATTTCCAGCACGTAGGGCATGTCTTTGGCCGATGGATGTTTCCAGGCGGCGCCCATGCAGAAACGGGTCGAACCGATCGCCTTGGCCCGGGCGGCTTCTTCCAGCACCTGCTGGACCTGCATCAGCTTTTCTTTCTCAAGGCCGGTGTTGTAGTGGCCGGACTGCGGGCAGTACTTGCAGTCTTCAGGGCAGGCGCCGGTCTTGATCGACAGCAGGGTCGAGACCTGAACGCGGTTGGCGTCGAAGTGAGCGCGGTGCACGGTTTGCGCCTGAAACAGCAAGTCATTGAAGGGCTGTGTGAACAGCGCCTTGACCTCGGCTAAGGTCCAGTCGTGACGCAAAGTGGCATTGATGCTGGCGCTCATGGGGCGGCTCCTTGATGTATTTGGCGACTACCCGGGCGGTTCGGCACATTCGGCAGAACCGGAAAGACCACAGGCGCAACACGGATGTTCGGCATAGTTAAGGAAGCGGCATGCACTGTCAACCATGGGATAAGCATCAGGTTTACATCTGGTTAAAAAACATACAGACCTGTTTGCTGTGCGATGAGCCCACCGATGCTCTCAGCCCCATCTGCATGCCCTGCGAGAGCGAGCTTCCGTGGCTGATCGATCAATGCGACCACTGCGCGCTGCCCATGCCCATTACCGGCCTGACCTGCGCCCAATGCGTGCGGCAGCCGCCGGCCTTCCACGACGTCATCGTGCCGTGGCAATACGACTTCCCCATCGATGCGCTGGTCACACGCTTCAAACACCAGGGCAAATGGCCGTTGGGCCGATTGCTGGCCGAACTGCTGGCCCAGCACCTGACGCACCGTTTCGCGGAAGGCCTGCAACGGCCTGACATCCTGATCCCCGTGCCGCTCTCGACCCGACGAATGCGCCAGCGCGGTTACAACCAGGCGGCAATGATTGCTCACTGTCTGGGCGGCGCGCTGAAACTTGCGGTCAATGAAACGCTGATCAAACGCACGAAAGACACCCCCGCCCAACAAGCACTGGACGCCCGCGCCCGCAAACGCAACCTGCGCAACGCCTTCATTCTGACCGAACCTGCGAGCGTGGCCGGGCTGCATATCGCCCTGATCGACGATGTGCTGACTACGGGTTCGACGGCAGACGCACTGGCCCGGTTGTTGATGCGGGCGGGGGCGAGGAAGGTGGATGTGTATTGCCTGGCGAGGACGGCGAAGCCTGGTGATTGAAGATGTCTTCCTGCGACTCATACTCGGGCGTTATGGCTTACACTCCGCCCTCATCCCCCGACTATAAAACCCCGCCACTATGTCGCTACCACCCTCCCTCACCCAACACATGGTCCGCCGCCCGCATCGCATCGCGCTGTTGCAGCATATTGCCGAGCAGGGCTCGATCACCCGCGCGGCGAAGAGTGCGGGGCTCAGTTACAAGGCGGCGTGGGATGCCATCGATGAGCTGAACAACCTGGCGCAGAAACCGCTGGTCGAGCGCAGTGTCGGTGGACGTGGAGGCGGCGGTGCCAGGCTCTCAGAGGAAGGCGAGCGGGTGCTGCGGCTGTATCAGCGTTTGCAGGCCTTGCAGGCGCAATTGCTGGAGAGCCCGGAGGAATCCGGCGATCTGGCGCTGCTCAGCCGGCTGATGTTGCGCACCAGCGCGCGCAATCAGCTGCATGGTCAGGTGGTGCGTGTCACAGCGTTCGGGCGCAACGATCTGATCTCGCTGCAACTGGCGGGCGGGCTTGTGATCGATGCGCAGATTACTCACGACAGCACGATCCGCCTGGGGCTCGAAGACGGGGCCGATGTGTTCGCCCTGATCAAGGCGGGTTGGCTGGAGTTGCTGGCGCCGGATCAGACGGCAACAACTGGACACAATTGTTTGAGCGGAGAAATCGACGAAATTCTCGACGCAGACGATGGCCCGAACGAAGTCAGAATCGTCCTGCCCAGCGGTCAGAAGCTTTGCGCACTGGCCGCGCCGGAGCATCTGAAGGCCTTGAAACTCAAGGTCGGCAGCGCGGTGCAGGTGCAATTCGCGCCGTCCAACGTGCTGATTGGCACGCCGCTCTAGCACTGTTCAAACGCCAGAAAACAGGCCATTTGCCGTCATACGGCAGACACAATAGCGTCATACGGGCTGAATAAGGTTTGCGGCAAAAACCGCAGGAAGCCCGTGATGAACCTACTCGAAGAAAACCAGTCGACCGACCTCGAAACCCTCGTGATGGAAAACAGTGTGGGTCTGACCCGCCGAGGCTTCATCAGCGCGGGCGCCCTGTGTGGCGCGGCGATGTTCCTGGGCGGCAGCCTGCTCAGCCGCAGTGTCATGGCCGCCAGCGTCAGCGCCGGTAACAGCGCATTGCTGGGTTTCGACAGCATCCCCGCCTCCACCGCCGACAGCATTACCTTGCCGCCGGGGTACAAGTCCCAGGTCCTGATCAGTTGGGGGCAGCCCTTGCACGCAGGTGGCCCAGCCTTTGACGCCAGCGGCAAAGGCACGGCCAAGGCTCAGGAGCTGCAGTTCGGCGACAACAACGACGGCATGAGCCTGTTCACCTTCCCCGGCGACGACGCCAACACCGCGACCCGCGCGCTGATGGCGATCAACAACGAGTACACCAACTACCGCTACCTGTTCGATCACGGCCAGGACCCCAAGTCGGCCGACGACGTGCACAAGGCGCTGGCCAGCGAAGGCGTTTCGGTCATCGAAGTGAAGCGCGAAGGCGGTCAGTGGAAGTTCGTCCAAGGCTCGAAATACAACCGCCGCATTCACGGCAACTCGCCGATTCATTTGAGCGGCCCTGCTGCCGGTCACGAATGGTTGAAGACCGCCGCCGACACAACCGGCAAGAATGTGCTCGGCACCTTCCAGAACTGCGCCAACGGCAAGACGCCCTGGGGCACCTACCTGACGTGCGAAGAGAACTTCACCGACTGCTTCGGCAGCAGCGATCCTGCGCATAAATTCGACGCCGCCGCCAAGCGTTATGGCGTGGTCGCCACCAGCAAGGAAGTCAATTGGCACCCTCACGACCCGCGCTTTGACGTGGCGAAAAACCCCAACGAATTCAACCGCCATGGCTGGGTGGTGGAAATCGACCCGTTCGACCCGAAATCCACCCCGGTCAAGCGCACAGCGCTGGGCCGCTTCAAGCATGAAAACGCCGCACTGACCGAAACCAAGGACGGTCGCGTGGTGGTGTACATGGGCGACGACGAGCGCGGCGAGTTCATCTACAAATTCATCAGCCGCGACAAGGTCGACCACAAGAACCCCAAGGCCAACCGCGACATCCTCGACCACGGCACGCTGTATGTGGCGCAGTTCGACAACGGCGACAGCAATGCCGATCACCCGAAAGGCCAGGGCAAGTGGATCGAACTGAGCCACGGCAAGCACGGCATCGACGCCTCGAACGGTTTCGCCAGCCAGGCCGAAGTGCTGATCCATGCCCGTCTGGCAGCAAGCGTGGTCAAGGCCACGCGCATGGACCGCCCGGAGTGGATCGTGGTCAGCCCCAAGGACGGGCAGGTCTATTGCACCCTGACCAACAACGTCAAACGCGGCGAAGAGGGCCAGCCGGTGGGCGGCCCCAACCCTCGGGAAAAGAACCAGTACGGGCAGATTCTGCGCTGGCAGGAGAACGGCTCTAACGCCGCTTCCATGGAGTTTGCCTGGGATCTGTTCGTCGTCGCCGGCAACCCCACCGTGCACGCAGGCAAACCGCAGGCAGGTTCGAGCAATATCTCTGCGCAGAACATGTTCAACAGCCCGGACGGCCTGGGTTTCGACAAGGCCGGACGCTTGTGGATCCTCACCGACGGCGATTACTCCAACGCCGGCGACTTCGCCGGAATGGGCAACAACCAGATGCTTTGCGCGGACCCTGCCAGCGGTGAGATTCGCCGGTTCATGGTCGGGCCGGTGGGATGCGAGGTCACCGGCATCAGCTTCGCGCCGGACCAGAAGGCGATGTTCGTGGGCATCCAGCACCCGGGCGAGAAAGGCGGCTCGACCTTCCCCGAGCATCTGCCGGATGGCAAGCCGAGGTCGTCGGTGATGGTGATCACGCGGGAGGATGGCGGGATCATCGGCGCCTGACCCGAAGGCGAAGATTTTGTGGGAGCCGGCTTGCTGGCGAATGCGGTGGGTCATTCACCATTGAGGTGTCTGACCTGACAACTTCGCCAGCAAGCCGGCTCCCACAAGTTTTCGCCTTGCGTCTTACCCCAGCCGACTCCCACAAGGAGATTTGTGTCAGCCATCAGACGTCTGAGTTACCATGACGAGCCCGACGCGGCAGCCTGCTGCGCGCAGGAGTAAGGCATGGCTCACCCGTTTGCAACACTCACCCCTGATCTGGTGCTGGACGCTGTCGAAAGCATCGGATTTGTCAGCGACGCGCGCATTCTGGCGCTCAACAGCTACGAAAACCGCGTCTATCAGGTCGGCATCGAAGACGGCCAGCCGCTGATCGCCAAGTTCTACCGGCCCGAGCGCTGGACCGACGCCGCCATCCTCGAAGAACACAGCTTTACCGCAGAACTGGCCGAGGTGGAAATCCCGGTGGTCGCGCCCCTGGTGCACAACGGCCAGACCCTGTTCGAACATCAGGGTTTCCGCTTCACCCTGTTCCCGCGCCGTGGCGGTCGAGCGCCAGAGCCCGGCAATCTCGACCAACTTTATCGCCTGGGCCAGTTGCTGGGGCGCATGCACGCCGTCGGCGCCACCCGCCCTTTCGAGCACCGCGAAGCGCTGGGCGTGCAGAACTTCGGCCACAACTCGCTGGCGTACCTGCTGGAAAACGACGTGATTCCCCGCAGCCTGCTTGCGGCCTACGAGTCAGTGGCGCGGGATCTGCTCAAGCGTGTGGAAGATGCCTACGCCGCCACGCCGCACCAGAACATCCGCATGCACGGCGACTGCCATCCCGGCAACATGATGACCCGCGACGAGATCTTTCATATCGTCGATCTGGACGACTGCCGCATGGGCCCCGCCGTGCAGGACATCTGGATGATGCTGGCGGGCAGTCGTCAGGATTGTCTGAGCCAGCTGTCGGAAGTGATGGATGGCTACAACGAGTTTCACGACTTCGACCCGCGGGAACTGGCGCTGATCGAACCGCTGCGCGCGCTACGCCTGATGCATTACAGCGCCTGGCTGGCCCGCCGCTGGGACGACCCGGCGTTCCCGCACAGCTTTTCCTGGTTCGGTACCGAGCGCTATTGGGGCGACCAGGTGCTGGCGTTGCGCGAGCAACTGGCGGCGCTGAATGAAGAGCCCTTAAAGCTGTTTTAGAGAACGCAGAGACCTCTCGTAGCAGCCCGGCCGGGCGGCGCTCCGTTTGCCGGCGGGGCGGTGGGTCAGCAACAAATGTACTGACTGACACAACGCTCCCGCCGGTAAGCCGTGCTGCTACGGGCCAAGCGCAACCGATCAACTCCTTGCCAATACAACATCACAACTTGCCGAAGGACCACCCATGCAAGCTGCCAACCCGCGTCGCGGGTACATTCTGGGCCTGAGCGCCTACATCATCTGGGGATTGTTCCCGATCTACTTCAAGCTGCTCGCGTCGGTGCCCGCACTGGAAATCATCGTCAACCGGGCGATCTGGTCGGCGATTTCAGGCTCGTTGCTGTTGCTGGTGTGGAAACACCCCGGCTGGTGGCAGGAGCTCAAAGCCAATCCGCGCCGGCTGGCGATTCTGGCGGGCAGCGGCTCGCTGATCGCCGGCAACTGGCTGATCTACGTTTGGGCGGTGAACAACAACCACATGGTCGAGGCCAGCTTGGGCTACTTCATCAACCCGCTGATCAACGTGATGCTGGGCATGGTGCTGCTGCGCGAACGGCTGCGCCCGCTGCAATGGGCGGCGGTGATTCTGGCGTTAGTGGGCGTGGCGCAGCAGGTCTGGCAAGTCGGCAGCCTGCCCTGGATCTCGTTGGCACTGGCCTTCAGCTTCGGCTTCTACGGGCTTATCCGCAAAAAAGCACCGGTCGCCGCACTGCCGGGGCTGGTGGTGGAAACCTGGATTCTGGTGCCGCTGGCCGTTGGCTGGCTGCTGTTCAACCCGATGGCCCACAGCGCGCAGCCCGAATTCTGGACCACCAGCCAGGCGCTGTGGCTGGCCGCCGCCGGCCCGGTGACCCTGGTGCCACTGGTGTGCTTCAACGCCGCTGCCCGGCACTTGCCCTACGCCACGCTGGGCTTTTTGCAGTACATCGCGCCCACGCTGGTGCTGTCGCTGGCGGTATTGATGTTTGGCGAAACGATGCCCGCGGCGACCAAGGTGACATTCGGGTTTATCTGGGCGGGGTTGATCGTTTATAGCGTCGATGCGTGGCTGACCACGCGGCGCCGGGAAAGCCGCTGATCATTAAGAACCCGACCCAACCCCTGTAGGAGCGACCGGGGTGGCGCTCCACTTTATTCGCGATTGGCCCGATCAGGCGACGCAGGTGTGTCGCCTGTACAATTTTCGCGAATAAATTCGCTCCTACAGAGGGTGTGCGTACATGCGGGATCCAGAGATGTACGCCAGCGCGGCGCTATTTGTCAGCCTCAAGTTTCAGCTCCACCATCAAATCATCGGCCAGGGTCTCCAGCCGTTTCTGCAATACATCCAGCGACAACGTCAGCGGCAGCCCCAATGTGGCATTGGCGCGAAACAGCGGCTCGCTGCTCATCGGCGCGGGCTCGACATTGGTCACCAACTGCTCGACGTTGACCCCTTGCTCGGTCAACAGACGCGTGACATCACGCACGATCCCCGGCCGGTCGTTGCCCACCAGTTCCATGCTGATCGGCTTCCAGGTGCAGGTAGTTTCGATGCCGATTTCGGCGAACAGCACGCGAATGTTGTGCTTGGCCAACCCTTCCAGCGCATCGCGCAATTGTTCATGAGCTTCGGCCGGTACGCCAATGCGCAGTATCCCGGCGAACTGCCCGGCCATGTGAGTCATGCGGCTTTCCAGCCAATTGCCACCGTGATTTGCAATGGTTGATGCGATCTGTTCGACCTGCCCCGGTTTGTCGGGGGCAAATACCGTGACGATGAGATGGTCCATCGGCCGAGTCCTCTTCTAGTGCATGTCCACAGGCTGCAACACCGGCCTGCGCGGCTGTCGGGCAAGTATAGGCAAGCTCCCCGGCAGCGCCTGACTGCTTCCTGAGAAAACATTTTGTGTACCATTTTTAGATTTCTCTGGAACAATTCATGAACTTTTTGAGAACATCCGTAACCGCGATGTGACTATTTGTAAAAAACCAGTCGATTGGTGACATATTTAGTCTGATTCTCACACCGCAACTCCTCATGTAGTATTCCGCCGCGTTCACTACATAAACGTTGAAAAGATGCCTGACCCAGCATCGCCGCTCACCAGAGCCCCGGCCCAGCCGCCTGCGAAGGCATGTTCTGGCAAGGGCGGGCGGCGATGTCGATGGCTTTAACAAGATTGCGCCCGTGATCGAGGCGCAGATAGCTGAGCAGAGTGAGGCAAGCAATGACTGAACACGTTCAAGTCGGTGGCCTTAAGGTCGCCAAAGTCCTGCTGGATTTCGTGAACAACGAAGCCATTCCCGGAACCGGCATTCAAGCCGATGCCTTCTGGGCCGGCGCCGACAAGCTCATTCACGAGCTGGCGCCGAAGAACAAAGCCCTGCTCGCCAAACGTGACGACTTGCAGGCGCGCATCGACGCCTGGCACCAGTCCCATGCAGGCAAGGCCTTCGATGCCACCGCATACAAGGCTTTCCTGAAGGAAATCGGTTATCTGCTGCCAGAAGCGGCGGACTTCCAGATCACGACGCAAAACGTCGACGAAGAAATCGCCACCATGGCCGGCCCGCAGTTGGTCGTGCCTGTCATGAACGCCCGTTTCGCCCTCAACGCCTCGAACGCCCGCTGGGGTTCGCTGTATGACGCGCTGTATGGCACCGATGCCATCAGCGATGAAGGCGGCGCCGAGAAAGGCAAAGGCTACAACAAGGTGCGCGGCGACAAGGTCATCGCCTTCGCCCGTGCCTTCCTCGACGAGGCCGCGCCACTGGCGACCGGCTCCCACGTCGGCACTACCGGCTACACCCTCGTCGATGGCGTGTTGATCGTCGGCCTGGCGGACGGCAGCAACACCGGCCTGCGCGACGATGCCCAGCTGATCGGCTTCCAGGGCGAGGCCTCGGCGCCGACCGCCATCCTGCTCAAGCACAACGGCCTGCATTTCGAAATCCAGATCGACGCAGCCAGCCCGATCGGCCAGACCGACGCCGCCGGCGTCAAAGACGTGCTGATGGAAGCCGCGCTGACCACCATCATGGACTGCGAAGACTCCATCGCCGCGGTCGATGCCGACGACAAGGTCGTGGTCTACCGCAACTGGCTGGGCCTGATGAAGGGCGACCTGTCCGAAGAGGTTTCCAAGGGCGGCACGAGCTTCACCCGCACCATGAACCCGGACCGCGTCTACACCTCGCCCAAAGGCGAGCCGGTAACGTTGCACGGCCGTTCGCTGCTGTTCGTGCGCAACGTCGGCCACCTGATGACCATCGATGCGATCCTCGACAACCAGGGCAACGAAGTGCCGGAAGGCATTCTCGACGGCCTGGTGACCAGCCTGGCGGCGATCCACAACCTCAAGGGCAACACCTCGCGGGCCAACAGCCGCAAGGGTTCGATGTACATCGTCAAACCCAAGATGCACGGCCCGGAAGAAGCGGCGTTCACCAATGAGCTGTTCGGCCGCATCGAAGACGTCCTGAGCCTGCCGCGCAACACCCTGAAGGTCGGGATCATGGACGAGGAGCGCCGCACCACGGTCAACCTCAAGGCCTGCATCAAGGCTGCCAGAGAGCGCGTGGTGTTCATCAACACCGGCTTCCTGGACCGCACGGGCGATGAAATCCACACCTCGATGGAAGCAGGCCCGGTGGTGCGCAAGGCGCAGATGAAGGCCGAGAAGTGGATCGGCGCGTACGAAAACTCCAACGTCGACATCGGCCTCAAGTGCGGCCTCCAGGGTCGCGCGCAGATCGGCAAGGGCATGTGGGCCATGCCGGACCTGATGGCGGCGATGCTCGAGCAGAAAGTCGCCCACCCGCTGGCCGGTGCCAACACTGCCTGGGTACCGTCGCCGACTGCCGCTGCGCTGCACGCGCTGCATTACCACAAGGTCGACGTGTTCGCCCGCCAAGCCGAACTGGCCCAGCGCGTACCGGCTTCGGTCGACGACATCCTGACCATCCCGCTGGCACCGAACACCAACTGGACGCCCGAAGAGATCCAGAACGAACTGGACAACAACTCTCAGGGCATCCTCGGTTACGTGGTGCGCTGGATCGATCAGGGTGTGGGTTGCTCCAAGGTGCCGGACATCAACGATGTCGGCCTGATGGAAGACCGCGCGACGCT
Source organism: Pseudomonas sp. 2 (assembly GCF_056627435.1). Lineage (NCBI taxonomy): Bacteria > Pseudomonadati > Pseudomonadota > Gammaproteobacteria > Pseudomonadales > Pseudomonadaceae > Pseudomonas > Pseudomonas sp. 2. Next base: position 174,048 of record NZ_JBWXNG010000008.1, on the reverse strand, counting down.
GCGTATTTCCAGCCAGCTGATCGCCAACTGGCTGCGCCACGGCGTGGTCAACGAGCAGCAAGTGATCGAAAGCCTCAAGCGCATGGCGCCGGTGGTGGATCGCCAGAACGCAGGCGATGCGCTGTATCGTCCGCTGGCCGCCGACTTCGACAGCAACATCGCCTTCCAGGCCGCTGTCGAGCTGGTGGTCGAAGGCACCAAACAGCCGAACGGCTACACGGAGCCGGTGCTGCACCGCCGCCGCCGTGAGTTCAAGGCGAAGAACGGCCTGTAAGCGAGCGGGCCAACAAAAAGGCGGCGTGTCTTGCGACACACCGCCTTTTTTATGTCCAACCGACTACACCCATCCTAATGGCACCGCGCTTATCAACTGTAGGAGCCGGCTTGCTGGCGAATGCGTCAGGTCAGTCACATTTATGTCGAATGACACACCGCATTCGCCAGCAAGCCGGCTCCTACAGGGGTTCGCAGCGTTCCGTGGTCCTGTGCAGACTTTACGCCATCCCCAACTCCCGCTTCACCAGCCGCACCAACTGCTTGGTGTTGATCGGCTTGAGCAGAAAATCCACCACACTCAGGTGCATCGCATCGATGGCGTCGCGCACATGGGCGTCGCCGGAAACGATGACGATCGGCAGCGCCGCGCGGTCGGAATCACGGACCCGACGAATCAGGTCCAGCCCGTCACAGGGCGCCATGCGCAGATCGGTGATCAGCAAGGCAATCGACGGTCGGGTTTCAAGCAATTGCATCGCGCTGGCGACGCCGGCGGCGGTGATGCAGCTGATGTCGTTGAGACTGAGGATTTCGGCCAGTATCTCCCGCGCATCCTTGTCATCGTCGACGATCAGCACCCGTTGTGGCGATTGTGACTGCGGCGCGACCATCACCTCGTTGAGGGCATCGCGCTCTTCATCACTCAAAATGTCGTGATCGAACATACCCGTCTCATCTTCCTGTCGACTCTCATTCCGACAGCGCAAACACAGCGAATGCGCTGCACACTTCGTCGGCGTCATGCCAGGCCAGGACGGCCATGCGCTCCATCAATAGAAGCACTCCAGCGGTGTTGCATCGCCTAGGCTCTGTACCAAAAGTAGGCGAGCGAAAGCCAGGCAAGGCAAAAACAGGCGAGCAAGCGGAGTTTAGGACCCTAAATGAGCATTGCGAGCCTGTTTTTAACGCAGCATGGCTGAGCGCAGCCACTTTTCGTACAGAGCCTAAGACTTACGTCCAATGGGCACTGCCCGATAAGCATTCGACCATGAGTCCATAAAAACAAGTGGTACCGTTCATGAGCAAAGCGGACGCTTTCACCCAGGCAGGCAGGACAGCCGTGTTGCAGAACATCCACGGCACGATGCAGTTCCTGCAAAAATTCCCGCCATTCAATCAGATGGAGAATGCCCATCTCGCCTATCTGGTTGAGCAGTGCCAGCTGCGTTTCTACGCTACGCATGAGAGCATCATCAAGCCTGGCGATGGGCCAGTAGAGCACTTCTACATCGTCAAACAGGGTCGCGTCGTGGGCGAACGCCCGCATTCGGCGAAGGGCGGCACCGAAACCACCTTCGAAATCACCACCGGCGAGTGCTTTCCGCTTGCTGCGCTGCTGGGCGAACGCGCCACCCGCACCGAGCACCTGGCCGCCGAAGACACCTTTTGCCTGCAACTCAACAAGCAGGCCTTCATCAAGCTGTTCGCGCTTTCCAGCACCTTCCGCGACTTTGCCTTGCGCGGCGTCAGCAGCCTGCTCGAACAGGTCAATCAGCAAGTCAAGCAGAAGGCCGTGGAAACGCTCGGCACCCAGTACTCGCTCAACACGCGCCTGGGCGAACTGGCCATGCGCCACCCCGTGACCTGCTCGCCGCAAACGCCGTTGCGCGAGGCGGTGCGGCAGATGGATGAACAGCAAGTGGGCAGCATCGTGATCGTCGATGACGCCCGCGCACCGTTGGGGATTTTCACCCTGCGCGATTTGCGTCAGGTGGTGGCGGACGTCAATGCCGACTTCGGCCAGCCCATCGAGCGCAGCATGATTCAGGCGCCGTTTTATTTGAGCCCCGACGCCAGTGCCTTCGACGCGGCGATCGCCATGACCGAACGCCACATCGCCCATGTCTGCCTGGTCAAGGACCAGCGCCTGTGCGGCGTGGTGTCCGAGCGCGACCTGTTTTCGCTGCAGCGGGTCGACCTGGTGCACCTGGCCCGCACCATCCGCAACGCCCCGCGCATCGATTCGCTGAGCAACCTGCGCGGCGACATCGTGCAGCTGGTCGACCGCATGCTGGCCCACGGCGCCTCCTCGACGCAGATCACCCACATCATCACCCTGCTCAACGATCACATGGTCTGCCGGGTCATCGAGCTGACCCTGCAGGAGAAAGGCGACCCCGGCATCCCGTTCAGCTGGCTGTGCTTCGGCAGCGAGGGGCGCCGCGAACAGACGCTGCACACCGATCAGGACAACGGCATTCTGTTCGAAGCCAAGGACGCCGCCGAAGCCGCCGAAATTCGCGGCAAACTGCTGCCGATTGCCGAGCGCATCAATCAGGGCCTGGCGCAGTGCGGCTTTGCCCTGTGCAAGGGCGGGATCATGGCCAGCAACCCCGAGCTGTGCCTGTCGCGCATCGAATGGGCGCGGCGTTTCAGCGCGTTCATTCGCGAGGCGACGCCGGAGAATCTGCTGTCGTCGAGCATCTATTTCGACCTGCGGGTGGTCTGGGGCGAGGAAAGCGGCGGCGAGCAACTGCGCCAGAGCATTCTGGCGCAAGTGGCCGACAATCGGCTTTTCCAGCGCATGATGGCCGAGAACGCCCTGCGTCAACGCCCGCCGGTGGGGCGTTTCAAGGATTTCGTGGTGGCGCGCAAGGGCAGCGAAAAAGACACGCTGGACCTCAAGACCCAGGGCCTGACGCCTTTCGTCGACGGCGCCCGCCTGCTCGCGCTGGCCAATGGCGTGGCGGCGAACAACACCCTTGAACGGCTGCGTCAGCTGGTGGCCAAAGAGGTCATCGACCCGCTGGACGGTGCGGCCTATGAAGAGGCGTACCACTTCATCCAGCAGACGCGCATGCAGCAGCATCAGCAGCAGAGCCGGCAGAACCTGCCCTGGTCCAACCGCATCGACCCGGACGTGCTCAACCACCTGGACCGGCGGATTCTGCGCGAATCGTTCCGTCAGGCGCAGCGCCTGCAAACCAGCCTGACCCTGCGCTACCAACTCTAAGCGACCCGATCATGAACCTGTTTCAATGGCTCAACCCCAACCGGCGCCCCAAGGCGGCGGACCTGACACCCGAACAGCTGGAGCGTCTGAGCGAGCTGCCGCGCCCCGCTACCCTGAACGAAAAGCCGCTGCGCCAGCAGCGCTGGGTGGTGCTGGACCTTGAGACCAGCGGCCTGAACATGAACCGCGATCAGGTGCTGTCCATCGGCGCGGTGGTGATCGAGGACGGCGCCATCGACCTGGGCCAACAGTTCGAGCGCACCCTCTCCCGCCCCGATCACAAACTCAGCCCCAGCGTATTGATTCACGGCCTGGGCCCGAGCGCGATTGCGGCGGGCAGCGAGCCGGTCGAGGCGTTGCTGGAGTTCATGGAGTTCCTGGGTGACAGCCCGCTGCTGGCGTTTCACGCCCCGTTCGACCAGCACATGCTGGGCCGCGCATTGAAGGAAAGCCTGGGCTATCGCCTGCAACACCCGTTTCTGGATGTGGCCGAAATCGCCCCGTTGCTTTGCCCGCAGGCGTGTCTGCGCCAGGCGGGGCTGGACGACTGGACAGGGTTCTTCGGGCTGCACGCCGGGGAGCGCCATCACGCCAGCGCCGACGCATTGGTGACGGCAGAACTGGCGCTGATCCTGTTCAGCCAGGCCCGCCGCCAAGAGATGGACAGCCCCGCGCAGTTGGAGCAGTGCCTGGCGAAGTGGCGGCGCAGGCAGCAGTCGCATTCGTTTTAAGGGTGCACCGGATGTATCGCCATACATCACGTGTGGGAGTGAGCTTGCTCACGAAGACGCCGTTAGGTTTCTTGCGAATTCAACATCCAATTGCAGCCATCGTGAGCAAGCTCACTCCCACAAAAGCGTAACGTCTCAAGATACTTCCTACAAAACGCCAACCGTTCAGCTACTTCATGTAACGACCAATTGCCAGCATTCTGCCGCTCTGACACAATCGCGAATAATTCTCGTTAGTTACTTTGTTCTCCTCGGTGCGTACGTGTCGTCACTTCAAAGTCCTCAACATCAGCTTGTCGGAACGCTCTATCGCGACCATCGCAGCTGGTTGCTGGCTTGGCTTCGACGCAACGTCGCCTGTCCGCACCGTGCCGAGGATCTGAGCCAGGACACGTTCATTCGCCTGCTGGGCCGCGAGCAATTGACCGAACCTCGCGAACCGCGGGCGTTTCTGGTTCAGGTGGCCAAGGGGCTGTTGTTCGACTACTTCCGTCGCGCCGCGCTGGAACAGGCCTACCTCAACGAACTGATGCTGATCCCGGAGGCCGAGCAGCCTTCGCTGGAGGAACAGCAACTCATTCTCGAAGACCTCAAGGCCATCGACCGCCTGCTCGGCAAGCTGTCGAGCAAGGCCCGCGCGGCCTTCCTTTATAACCGCCTCGATGGCCTGAGCCACGCCGAGATCGCCGAGAAGATCGGCGTCTCCGTACCGCGCGTGCGCCAGTATCTGGCTCAGGGTATGCGCCAGTGCTACACCGCGCTGTACGGCGAGCCGACATGAGCATCAGCACTCGGCCGGTTTCGTCCCAGGTGCTGGACGCCGCTATCGCCTGGCAGCTGTGTCTGGATTGCGGCCAGGGCAGCGATGCCGACCGCGAAGAATTCGCCAAGTGGTACGCCGCCAGCGAAGAGCACGCCCGCGCCTGGCTGCAATTGGGCATGGTCGATCAGCGCTTTATCGGCGCCACCGGCCCCGCCCGCTCGGCGCTGCTGCGTTCGCGCGATGGCGCCGGGCGACAGATACGCAAGTTTGGCCGCGGCGTTGCAGGCTTTGCCCTGGCGCTGGGGTTGACGCTGGTACTGGGCGAACGCTTTGTGCCGGTCAGCTACTGGCTGGCCGATCAACGCACCGCCACCGGTGAGCAACGCACCATTCGCCTGTCGGACAACACCCTCGTGCGCCTGAATACCCACAGCGCACTGGACGTGCGATTCGACGACAAGCAGCGTCGGATCATTCTTCAGGAAGGGGAAATCTTCGTCGAAACCGGCAGCCACGATGACCCAAGGCCATTTATCGTCGAGACCGATGAAGGGCAAATGCGTGCGCTGGGTACGAAATTTCTGGTCAAACGGCGGGACGACGGCACGCTGCTGAGCGTGTTGCAATCGGCCGTCGCCGCCCACCCTCAGGCGTCGGGCAATGAAATGATCCTGCACGAAGGCCAGCAGATGCTGATCCAGCGCCACAGCCTGGGGCCGATGGTCGCCCTCGATCCCGGCGCCGATGCCTGGACCCGCGGCATGCTGGTGGTCGACAACGCCGCGCTCAAGGACGTGATCGCCGAACTGGGCCGGTATCGTTCAGGGCACCTCGGTGTTGCGGCGGATGTCGCCGACTTGCGCATCACCGGCAGCTTTCCGCTCAACGACACCGACCTGGCCCTCAAGGCCCTGATGCCGACACTGCCGGTGGCCATCGAGCAGCGTACGCACTGGTGGGTCACGGTGATTGCCAGCGATGCCAAGGCCACTCGCAAGCTCTGACGACGAAGCTCTTGATTCTGCCCGCAGGGCGTGGGAGCCCAGCTTGCCGGCGATCTGCTGCGAAGCAGCAGTAAAACCAGACGACCGCACTGTTTCAGATACACCGCATTTGCCGAATTTGCTGCCGCTTCGCGCCAGATCGCCAGCAAGCTGGGCTCCCACGCCCTTCGGGCAGAATCAAGAGCGGTGACATTCGGAAACGGCTCGAAATTGTAAATCTAAATTATTTTCGATACGGCTCTATCACTTTCCCGATCTCGTTCGGCACATAGGCATTGAGAACAATTTCAACTCAGGAGCCCGCCCATGTCCCGCACGCTTCAAACCCTTCTGCGACCGAGCCTGCTGGCCGTCGCTGTCGCCCTCGCAGCCCCCTTGGCCAGCTCGCCCGTGTTGGCTGCCTCGCAGGCTTCCAGCGTTCGCGCCTACAACCTGCCAGCTGCGCCGCTGTCGACCACCCTGACCCAGATCGCCAGCCAGGCCGGCATCGCGCTGTCGCTGGACCCGGCCCTGGCCGCTGGTCGCACCTCGGCACCGGTGCAAGGCCAGTTCGACGCACCGGGCGCCATGGCCCAGGCGCTGCGCGGCACCGGCTTGCAACTGAGCCAGACCACAGCAGGCACCTACGGCCTAGTACCCGCGCCGGAAGGCGTGATGGCGCTGCCGGAAACCAGCATTCAGGGGCGTCAGGGTGATGTTGAGAGTGCGTGGGGGCCGGTTGAAGGCTACGCCGCCACTCGCACTGCTGCGGGGACCAAGACTGACACCGCGCTGGCCGAGGCGCCGCGTTCGATTTCCGTTGCCACGCGCCAGCAGATGCAGGATCGCGCTGTGCAGAACCTCGACGACGCCGTGCGCTACATGCCGGGCGTGGTCGCCAGCAGCTACGGCAGCGACAGCCGCGCCGAGTGGCTGAAAATCCGTGGTTTCGAACCGACCCAGTTCCTCGACGGCCTGCCGCTGCCAAAAGGCGCGTACGTGATGCCGAAGATGGAAACCTGGGACCTGGAACGCGTTGCCGTGCTGCGCGGCCCGGCGTCCTCGGTCTATGGCCAGACCCCTCCTGGCGGCATGCTCGACATGGTCAGCCGTCGCCCACAGGCCGAAGCCAGCCATGAAGTGCAGGTTCAGGTCGGCAACTACAATCGCAAGCAGATCAGCTTCGACAGCACCGGCAAGATCGACGACGCCGACAACTTCGAATATCGCGTCAGCGGTGTGGTGCGTGACAGCGGCACCCAGGTCGATCACATCGACGACAAGCGCTATAACATCGCGCCCAGCCTGACCTGGAACATCAATCCGGACACCAAGCTGACCTTCCTCAGCATGTTCACGCGCGACGATACCGGTGCGACCAGCCAGTTCCTGCCCATTCAGGGGACCAAGTACCCAACGGCCGTAGGACGGGTGAAAGCTCACGAAAACCTGGGTGATCCAGATTGGGAATTCTACGACCGGACCTACTACTCGCTGGGTTATGCCTTTGAAACTCGCCTGAATGACGTCTGGCAGTTCCGGCAGAATCTGCGTTACACCAAAAGCGATCTGTCGTTCCAGACCATCACTTCGGGTGGTTACTTCGGCTCGGTTTCGGATGATGGCACCGTTGCCCGCGGCGCGAACGTCGTGAACGAAGATATCAGCCAGTTCGCGCTCGATAACAACTTCCAGGCTGACTTCAACACTGGCGTGGTCAAGCACACCGTATTGCTGGGTGCTGATTACCAGCGCATCAACCACAATTACAAGTGGCTGTACGGCAGCGCGCCGTCCAGTAACATCGTGCGCCCGATCTATGGTCAGGATTTCAGCAACGTCAGCTACACCGCGTTCCAGGACTACAACCAGAAGACCGATGATTTCGGCATCTACGTTCAGGACCAGATGGCGTTGGATAACTGGCGTCTGACCCTGGGTGGCCGTCAGGATCTGCTCAAGACCGACACCAAGTTCTACAACAGCAATCAGTCGGATGACCGCACTGACAGCGCGTTCACCGGCAACGCTGCGCTGAGCTACGTGTTCGATTCGGGCTTCACGCCGTACATTTCCTACGCTGAGTCGTTCCAGGCTGAACAGGGCGGCGCCAACGGCGTTGCGTTCAAACCGGGTACTGGCAAACAGTATGAAGCAGGGATCAAGTACCAGCCGCCAGGCACAGATCTGCTGTTCACCGCGGCCGCCTACGACCTGACCCGTCGCGACATCGTGCTGAGCGACACCCTTGGCGTCTCGCGTCCACTGGGTGAAGCGAAGGTGCGTGGTTTCGAACTGGAAGCCACCGGCAACGTCACTGAAGAGCTGAAAGTGACTGCGTCGTACACCTACGCTAACAGCAAGATGACCAAGGCCACTGACCCTCTGGATCACAACCGTCCGCTGCCGCTGACCCCAGAAAACTCGGCGTCGGTCTGGGCTGACTACACCTTCCACACCGGCCTGCTGGACGGCTTCGGTCTGGGCTTCGGCGCTCGTTACATCGGCGAAACCGACAACATCGCCATTGGCAGCTATGGCTTCGTCGCAGACCCGAACTACGGCCACAGCAACGCCTACACCGTTTATGACGCCGCCGTTCACTACGACCTGGGTCGCATGAACAACTCGCTCAAGGGTGTGAGTGTCGCGCTTAACGCCAACAACGTGTTCGACAAGGAATACCTGTCGACTTGCGACGGCTTCTACTGCTACCGCGGCGACCGTCGGACCGTCCTGGCAAGCGTGAACTACAAATGGTAATCGTTTAAACTCGACACGCTGAAAAACAAGGGCCGCTCGCAACAGCGGCCCTTTTTGCTTTCGCTTGGAACCGGTACCCGCACCATGAAAAGCCAAACCATTCGCCGCTGGTCGTTCATCCATACCTGGAGCAGCCTGATCTGCACGGTGTTCCTGTTGATGCTGTGCATCACCGGGCTGCCGCTGGTGTTCCACCACGAGATCGATCACGCCCTGGGCAACGCCCCGGAACTCAAGGAAATGCCGGCAAACACGCCGCGCATGGACCTTCAGCAGCTGGTCAAGGCGGCCGAGGCGCATCGTCCTGGCGAGGTGGTTCAGTACTTTGGCTGGGACGAAGACGAGCCCAACGGCGTCTATGCCTTCATGGGCAAAACGGCCGGTGGCGACCCGAATGACACCCACACCTTCATGCTCGACCAACGCACCGGCGAGTCGCTGGAAACGCCTTCGGCCAATGGCGGATTCATGATGGTGATGCTGCGTTTGCATGTGGATATGTACGCAGGCCTGCCCGGAAAGCTGCTTTTGGCGTTCATGGGGCTGCTATTTGTATTAGCAATTATTTCAGGTGTGGTGCTGTATGCGCCCTTCATGCGCCGGCTGGATTTCGCCACGGTGCGCCCGAACAAATCGAATCGCGTGCGCTGGCTCGACCTGCATAACCTGATCGGCGTGGTTACCCTGACCTGGGCCTTCGTGGTCGGCCTCACCGGTGTGCTCAACGCCTGTGCGGACCTGGTCATCGCCCAGTGGCGCAACGATTCGCTGGCCGCCATGGTCGCCCAGTACAAGGATGCGCCTGCGCTGACCGAACGCGCGCCGGCGTCACGCCTGCTGGATATCGCCCAGGCCACCGTGCCCGGCGCCGAGCCCTCGTTCATTGCCTTCCCCGGCTCGCGTTTTTCCAGCGAGCACCATTACGCGGTGTTCATGAAAGGCGCCACGCACCTGACCTCGCATTTGCTGACGCCGGTGCTGATCGACGCTGCTGATCTGAAGGTCACTGCCATCGTCGACAGCCCCTGGTACATGGACGCGCTGCTGCTCTCGCAACCTCTGCACTTCGGCGATTACGGCGGCATGCCGATGAAGATTCTCTGGGGCGTGCTCGATGTGCTGAGCATCATCGTGCTGGGCAGCGGGTTGTACCTGTGGGTGGTGCGGCGCAAGGCGGCGGCCAGTGTGAAGGTTGCTCACGCGGTGGAGGCGGCATGACCCGGCACAAGAAGCACTCGGCTTTCTGGAAGACCTTCGCCAAACCGACCTGGATCGCGCTGCTGACCGCGGCCGGTCTGTTCGCCGCGCTGTTGGGCGATGGTGCCTGGGATGTGCTGTCGTGGATCGGCATGGGCATTCCGGCGTGGCTGAGCATCAAAGGCCTGATGGTGCGACGCAGGGCCTGATGGCGGTGTGATACTGGATATTGCATGGCATTGCGCCGCTGACTAGTCTAATGGCCAGTCCGATCAGAGGAATGTCCATGTCTGCCCCTAGCATGACGCTGTATTACCACGCCGCTTCGCCGTTTGCGCGCAAGGTACTGATTCTGCTGCACGAAACAGGACAGACCGGTCGGGTCGCGCTCAAGCCGGTCACGGTCACCCCCATCGCCCCCAATGCCGACCTGTGCCACGAGAACCCCAGCGGGAAAATCCCGGCGCTGTGCCTGGCCGACAACAACGTGCTCCATGACAGCCGGGTGATTCTCGACTATCTGGACCACCAGCACGTCGGCAACCCACTGATCCCCCAGGACGGCTCGGCACGCTGGAGACGTCTGACCCTGGCGTCCCTGGCCGATGCGGTGCTCGATGCGGCGGTGCTGATCCGTTACGAGACCTTTCTGCGCCCCGAAGAAAAGCGCTGGGGCGACTGGCTGGACAATCAGGGCGAGAAAATTGCCCGCTCCCTGGCCTATTTCGAGGCCGAGGCAGTGACCGAGTTGAGTTCGAACTTCGACATCGCCTCGATCAGCGTCGCCTGCGCATTGGGCTATCTGGATTTCCGCCAACCCAACCTGGGCTGGCGCAGCAGCTATCCGCGGCTGGCCAGCTGGTACCGCGAGGTCAGCGAACGTCCTTCGATGCAGGCGACTCAACCTCCGGCTTGACACGCGGTCCTGTAGGAGCGAATTCATTAGCGAAGGGATGTATGGGCGACACATCTCTATTGGCTGAACGTTTTTCGCGAATAAATTCGCTCCTACAGATGATCTCCATTGCTAACCAATCGGCGATCTGCCCTGCCAACCCATGCCCCATCCGCTGATCCTCGCGCAACCCCACCCGATTACTCATGGCTCACCTCCACAGGCACCGGCTCAGGTTTGGCCGGGCGTTGAACCAGCGCGTACCAGTCCAGCTTGCGAGTGAGCACCATGAACACCACCAGCAGACCGAACAGCAGCAACGTACCCATCAGCAGTGCATAGTCTTCGGCGCTGAGCAGGCCGTAGAGCAACGCGTACAGCGAACCCAGGCCCAGTGCGAAACCCAGCCCGTGCCTGGCACTGCGCAGCACATGGCTGACATAAAAGCCGATCAACCCGACGCAGGCACTCGCCGATAGCTGGTAGGCAAGCTTGAACCCCACATGCTCGGACAACGACAACAGCAGCAGGTAGAACAGCGCCAGCGCCGCGCCCACCAACGCGTACTGCACCGGGTGCACCGCCAGCCCCTTCAGCACTTCGAACAGCAGGAAACCGGCGAACGTCAGGGCGATGAACAGCAGCGCGTATTTGATCGAGCGCTCGCTCTTGAGGTACTGATCCACCGGCGAGATGAAACTCACGCCAAAGCTGCGCGCCTTCAACTCTTGGCACAGCTTGTCGGCGGCGCAGCGGTTGAGGGTTTCCTGCAGGTTGGTGGAGAAGAACGAGGTCTGCCAGGTCGCGGTGAAGCGCTGATCGGAAATCTCCCGGCTGCTGGGCAGGTAGTTGCCGATGAAGCTGGGGTGCGGCCAATTGGCGCTAAGGCTCACTGTGCTGTTCTTGCCCACCGGCGTCACTTCCAGTTGCCCGGTGCCCTGCAGATGCAGGTCGAAGGAGAAATCCAGCTTCTTCTGTTCGGCACCGGTTTCCATCGGCAGGCTCACGCTGACGCCATCGCCGAGCAGCGGCACGTCGGTGCCGGGCACGAAATCGAACTCCTGCTCGCCCAGCTTGAGCTTCAGCGCATTCTCGATGCCGCGAACATCGGTGATCCCGACCGCCAGAAACGGCTCGCTGAACACATAGCTGGAATAGTCATCGCCAAGCCCCAGATGCCGGGGCAGCACGAAGTGCCCGGAAATATGGTTGTTGGCATGAAACAGCCGCGCCTCATAGATCCCACGGGCACGCACTTCGGTCTGCACGTCGCCATTGAGCGTGAACTGCTCGGGCAGAAAATACAGGCGGCCGCGCTCGATCACGGTGTCGACGTAGCGCTGGTTGGTTTCGGTGTTCAGCTTCCAGACCTGCTTGGAGCGGTGATACGGCACGATCAGCAGCGGCCCGGTCAGTTGCTGGCTGTAGCTGGAACTGCGGGCGATGTCCCGCACCACTTCATCGCGGCGCAGCTGCCGATCCTGAATCATCCCGCCGATCATCAACAGCGGAATCATCAGCAACAGGATCAGCAACCCGATCATCCCCAGTTTGAATAACGACATGCCCTTGTTCATGTGGCTCTCCCCGCCTTTATTGAATGGGGAGAGTCTGGGAAGGCTGTGTGGAGGGATGATGGGGCGTGTGTGGAGATTGTGTGGAGTTTGCAGAATGGCCCGCAACACATATCCCGCTTCTGGCCGAAGGCCGTGGGAGCCGGCTTGCTGGCGAATGCGGTGGGTCATTTAACATCAATGTCGGCTGGCCTGACGCATTCGCCAGCAAGCCGGCTCCCACAAAAAGCTAGCCAATCAGCATGAGCTCTACCAAGACCCCACCCTCGACATTGCGAATCTGCATCTTGCCGCCATGCAGCTGCACCACTTCCTCGACGAAGTTCAGCCCAAGGCCGGTGCTCTTGCGTCCGCTGTCGGGGCGAGGCAATGAATAGAAGCGTTCGCTCAGACGCGGCAATGCGTAGTCAGGGATGGGTTCGGCGCTGTTGAAGATCGACACCCCAAGACCGGCATCCGAGCGCTCTGCCATGTAACGCAAGGTGCCGCCGGCCGGGGTGAAATCCAGCGCGTTGTCGAGCAGGTTGCCGAAGGCCTGACGCAGCAGGAAACGCTCGCCGGCCAGGGTCAAGGCGGGGTCGATAGTTTGATCGATCTGCAGGCGTTTGCCGGCGATGCGCGCCTGCTGAGCGGCCAGGGTTTCATCGATCAGCGCCGACAGGCCAATGACCGCCCGCTCTTCCAGCCCCTGACGCTGCTCGACCATTGCCAGGTTCAACAGCCGCTCGATCAATTGCTGCACCCGCGCGCTTTCATTGTCGATATTGCCGACGAAGCGCGCCCGCTGCTCGGCCGGCATGTCACCCTGCAACAGCTCCGCCGCACCGCGAATCGCCGCCAGCGGGCTTTTCAGTTCGTGGGTCAGGGTGTGCACGTAACGCTCGACGTAGGCCTTGCCCTCCAGCTGCGTGCGCATATGTTCCACCGCGGTCGAGAGCTGCTCCAGCTCGCCACCGCGATAATGCGGCAGTTCGGCCCGGCGCCCCTCGCTTACGGCTTGGGCGTACTCGGTCAGGCGGCGCAACGACTTGCTCAGCCACCAGGACAGCAGCGCGCCGAAACCCAGCCCCAACACGATCAGCCCGGCGCCGTACCAGAGCAGGCGACGCTCGGTGCGGTCCACATAAGGCTGCAGGGAGCTGTTGGGTTTGGCCACCGTCACCACGCCGATGATCTGGTCATCGTCACGAATCGGCGCGCCCACGTGCATGATCGACGAGTTGGGGTCCTGCGGATCGAGGCGCGTCGAACGCGCGCCGTACTGCCCGCGCAACGTCAGGTAGACGTCGTTCCAGCGCGAGTAATCCTGCCCCACCGCCTCGCCGCTGGAGTCCAGCAGGACAATCCCCTTGGCGTCGGTGACATAAACCCGGTTATTCACTTGGTTCTTCGGCATGCCCCAGATCGTCGCGCCCGGCGTACGCAAACCGTACGCCTTGAGCACGTCGGGGAAATGGCTCTGGTTCAGAGTCCCGGCCTTGACGTCCTCGCGCAGCACTTCGGCCAGCAGGTTGGCGGTATCAACCAGGGTTTCTTCGGTGGACTGGCGCACGCCGGGGCGCACTTCCTTCATCACGGTGTTGAGGACGAAATAACCGGTCAGGCCGATGAACAGCGCATAGACCAGGAAAATCCGGATCCCCAGGCGCATCAGCTGTGTTCCGGGCTGTAGCTGTAGCCCAGCCCGCGGTGGGTCTGGATTGGCTCGGCGTCGCTGGCGACAGCCCGCAGCTTGGCGCGCAGGCTTTTGATGTGGCTGTCGATGCTGCGCTCGTAACCGGCATCACTGGGCACGCCGACGGCATCGAGCAATTGCTCGCGGCTGAACACCCGCTGGGGTTGTTCCAGCAGGCATTGCAGCAGGCGGAATTCGTGTCGGGTCAGGTTCAGGGCCAGGCCGCGATAGGCGATCTGCACACGCTCGGAGTCGACCACGAATACGCTGGCAGCGTGCACAGGGTCGCTACGCGGCGCCATGCGCTTGAGAATCGCCCTGACCCGCGCCGCCACTTCGCGCGGGCTGAACGGCTTGACCACGTAATCGTCGGCGCCGATCTCCAGCCCCACCACGCGGTCGATCTCGCCATCGCGGGCGCTGAGGAACATCACCGGCACTTCGCTGAAGCGGCGCAGCTGTTTGCAGGTTTCAAACCCGGTGATGTCGGGCAGGCCGATGTCGAGGATGATCAGGTCAGCCGGCGTTGCCCGCTGAAACTCCACCGCCGCCTGCCCCAACGACAACCATGTGGTGGTGAAACCCTCGCCCTGCAGGACATAAACCAGGGTGTCGGCGATGGCGGCTTCGTCTTCGACAATCAGAATGTGGGGCATGGCGTCCGAGCACGTGGCGTAAAGCCGGAACGGTGCCGCAAACCTGCCCCGATCGTCAATCAGCAGTCCGGCTTGTCGGCGGTGTAACGGCGCGCGGGGTTCACCGCCGCGCCAAACTCGCGCAAGGCCTTGGCGCCGATCAGCAGCGGGTAATTGAAGTGGCTGCGGTCGACCAGGTTGACCTCGACGGTGCGCTTCACATCGCCCAGGCACAGTTCCAGATCCACGACCGGGCGCTTGGTCGGATCGACCGGCTCGTCTTCGTCCTCACCATCGGCGCGGCCCTTGATCCGGCTGATGCGCGAGACCTTGTGCTCGTAGACCTTGTTGTCGGCATCCTTGGTCGCCAGGCGGAAACGCACCCAGTCCTCGCCATCGCGCTTGAACATCTCGATGTCCTTGGCCGACAGCGATGCGGTGAGCGCGCCGGTGTCCATCTTGGCCTTGAACGTTTCGCCGAATTCGGAGACCTGGATGTACTCGTAGCGGCCATACAGCGTCGGTTCGGCGGCCATCACAGGCAACGCCAGCAGAGACAGAAGCGCCAGAAGGGATTTCACGTGACAGGTTCCTCGTATGAATGGGCGTTGCGCGGACCCGATTTTAGACCGCAACTTCGTGCAACGTTCGGTCACTGACAGAGAACATCACAGTACATGTAACCGGGTGAAACATTTGTCGACGCCTGGCAAATTTGGTTACTTCGTCATACCTGCTTATCATTGCCCGCACCGTTCATGACCCCGAGTGCCTTATGCGTCACCTGCTCACCGGAATCGCCGTCACGCTGCTGCTCCTGCTCAACACCCTGGTGCTGTTCGGGCCGCTGATGGTCTTCGCGCTGCTCAAACTGGTGTTCCAGAGCGAAATGCGCGACCGCTGCTCCCACGCCGTGATGTGGATCGCCGAGACCTGGAGCGAGATCAACAAGCTGATTTTCAAGCTGTGCATCCCGACCCGCTGGGACATTCGCGGCGCCGAAGGCCTGCGTGGCGACACCTCGTATCTGGTGGTCAGCAACCATCAGTCCTGGGTCGACATCCCGGCGCTGGTGCAGGCACTCAACCGTCGCACACCGTTCTTCAAGTTCTTCCTCAAAAAGGAGCTGATCTGGGTGCCGTTTCTGGGGCTGGCGTGGTGGGCGCTGGATTACCCGTTCATGAAGCGCTACACCAAAGCGTTTCTGGCGAAGAACCCAGAGCTCAAGGGCAAGGATCTGGAGATCACCAAGGAGGCCTGCGAGCTGTTCAAGCGCCAGCCGGTGACCGTGGTCAATTACCTGGAAGGCACCCGCTTCACCCCGGCCAAGAAGGCCGATCAGCAATCGCCTTATAGCTACCTACTCAAGCCCAAAGCCGGTGGCGTCGCCTTCGTGCTGGCGGCGATGGGTGAGCAGCTCGATGCGGTGCTGGATGTGACGGTGGTGTATCCGCAGGCGAAGATTCCGGGCTTCTGGGACCTGATTTCTGGTCAGGTGCCGCGAGTGATCGTCGACATCAAGACCCGCGAACTCGACCCTGCGCTGTGGCAGGGCGATTACGAGAATGACCCGGTGTTTCGCGAGTATGTGCAGGACTGGGTGAACCGGTTGTGGACCGAGAAGGATGCGCGGATCGCTGAACTGCGCAACGACACACATTAATTGTAGGAGTGACCGGGGTGGCGCTCCACCTTGCTCGCGAATGCGGTGTGTCAGGCGCATTGAGGTGAATGGCACACCGCATTCGTGAGCAAGCTCACTCCCACAGGAATAGCGCTAAGCCGAAGGATTGGTGAGGGACTGGGTCACTTGGCGCCCCAAATCCCGCTCAACGCCGACAGCGCCGAGCCGCTCGCGCCCTGCTGCCCCAGGTACTGCAGGATCACTGGCACAAACTGGCCCACCATGTTGCTGTCCATGCCCATCGCGTTGAACGCCTTGTTCACGTCGCCCATGCTCTGCACGTTGCCCAGGGCGCTGTTAATCGCCGAGTTGCCGCCGCTGGAGCCGCCCAGCATGCCGCCCAGGCCACCCAGACTGCCCAGCGCCTTGGTGCCGGACAACTGATCCAGGCCCGGAACCGACTGGCTCAGCTGCGAATAATCATTGGTGGTCAGCTTGTTCTTGGCCAACCCCAACAACGCGCCGGTGCCGCCAACCGCCTGCTGCGGCGTGACGTCGAGTTGAGTGCCCAAGGCATTGAGCAGGCCTGCCGCCTCGGGCGCAGCCGTGGCCTTCTGCTGCCCGCCGGTGGCGTTGGAAACGGCATTGGCCGCGTCGTTCAGGTTGAAGGCGAAGACCGGCGTCGCCGCCAGCACCATCAACGTCGCCAGTGCAGCGCCGCGTGTGTTTTTCATGGAAATCTTCATCGGATCAACCTCGCTTGCTGGAAAACCGGCCATGGCCGGGTAAACACGCGTTGGACCGCTGCCTTGAAAGAAGTTCATCGCAGCGGGCCGTCATTCAAGCTCGACCAGCGGGTTCATCACGTCGATGAGCCTTCGCGGCTCAAAGAGCCTGGCCTGCTCACGTTGCCCCGGCGTTGCATTCGAAGCGGCTACCGTGGGCTTGCGGATGGCGTCGGTGAATGCCGGATCATTGCGCGACTTGTCACGCAGGGTCGTCAGGTGGAGCCCGCCTTGACGATCACTTTCCCAATACAGGGGTTCGCTGAAATGTCGCACCCGGGTCTTGGGCTCGAGCGTTTGCGAACTGCCCTGCAGATGCTGCCACCAGGACTTGTTCAAATTCGCCATCTGCTCGTGGCTGAGCCGATAATCCGGCGTCGAAGAGGTCAGCAGTTGTGCCTGAGTGATCAACGAAAAGCCCGCAAGCCAGGGGCTCCAGAGATCGGAGTTGGCGCTCATGAAACATTCGCCCGATGCGAATGCTGCCTCGCACGCGGCCAGATCAGGGTACGCAGGCGCCACTCGCACATGCTGCCGGTAGGCGGAGCGGAAGGCAGACTGACACACCTCCTTGGGGACTCCCGCCCACATGCACGCGTTGGCATTCTCGTAAAAGGCCGTGGAGGACACCCAGCGCGCCGCGCCCATTTCCGGATCGGCACTGGCCTGCACGACCGGGCTGAGCATTACCCATAAAGCGATCCAAGCAAGAACGCCTGCCTTCGAGGACTCGATAAACATGTACCACCCAAGACCAGAAAAAATCCGGGCGGACAAATAGCACGCAAAACCGACGCTCGAAACAAGCGGGCACGAAAGCCGACCTTTCCCCATGCATTTACGGAAAAAGCCTACAACAGACTCTGAAACGCCTTACTCCGAATGCAAAAAGGGCGACCCTGAGGTCGCCCTTTTCTGATTGCCGGAGGGATCAGGCGGCGCTGAACAGCTTGTGCGGGTCGATCACGAATTTCTTCGGAACGCCGGCATCGAACTCGCCGTAGCCACGAGGCGCGTCGTCCAGGCTGATGACCTGCACGCCGACCACTTCGGCGATGTTGATGCGGTCCCACATGATGGCCTGCATCAGGGCGCGGTTGTACTTCATCACCGGGGTCTGGCCGGTGTGGAAGCTGTGGGACTTGGCCCAGCCCAGGCCGAAGCGGATGCTCAGGCTGCCCATTTTCGCGGCGGCATCCACTGCACCCGGGTCTTCGGTCACGTACAGGCCGGGAATACCGATCTTGCCCGCAACGCGCACCACACCCATCAACGAGTTGAGCACGGTGGCCGGTGCTTCGGCCTTGGCGCCCGCATGGCCATGGCCACGGGCTTCGAAGCCCACGGCGTCGACCGCGCAATCGACTTCAGGCTCGCCCAGCAACTCGGCGATCTGCTCGTGCAGCGGGGTGTCCTTGGACAGGTCGGCGATTTCGAAGCCCTGAGCCTTGGCGTGCGCCAGACGCACAGGGTTGACGTCACCGACGATGACCACCGCTGCGCCCAGCAGACGCGCCGAAGCCGCAGCCGCCAGACCCACAGGGCCCGCACCTGCGATATACACCGAGCTGCCCGGGCCGACGCCCGCGGTCACGGCGCCGTGATAGCCGGTTGGCAGAATGTCGGAGAGGCAGGTCAGGTCACGGATCTTTTCCATGGCCTTGTCGCGGTTCGGCAGCTTGAGCAGGTTGAAGTCGGCGTACGGCACCAGCACGTATTCGGCCTGGCCGCCAGTCCAGTCGCCCATGTCGACGTAGCCGTAGGCGCCACCGGCCCGGGCCGGGTTGACGGTCAGGCACACGCCGGTGTGTTGTTCCTTGCAGGAACGGCAGCGCCCGCAAGCCACGTTGAACGGAACGGAGACCAGATCGCCGATTTTCAGGTTTTCGACGTCGCTGCCCTTCTCGATCACCTCACCGGTGATCTCGTGGCCCAGCACCAGGCCGACTTGAGCGGTCGTACGGCCGCGAACCATGTGTTGGTCCGAGCCACAGATGTTGGTGGAGACCACGCGCAGAATGACCCCGTGCTCGATCTTCTTGCCACGTGGGTCCTGCATTTTCGGATAGTCGATTTTCTGTACTTCGACCTTGCCTGCGCCGAGATACACCACACCACGATTACCAGACATGCTTTTCACCTCGCTGAATTGTTTTTATGGATACAGCTGTGTAGCGGAGAAATGCGTTGCTTGGGTGTTGCCGCAACGCAGTGGTTGCTCTGGGTGTTTCGTTTGTTTCGGAAATCAATGTATAGGAGCGAATTCATTCGCGATTGGCCAGTACATCCGCCACATTTGCGTCGGATTCACGATGGTTCGCGAATAAATTCGCTCCTACAGAGTTACAGGACGACAGTTCGGTTAGCGTTCAGGAACACCCGCCGTTCGATGTGATAACCCACCGCTCGCGCCAGGGTCAGGCCTTCGATGTCGCGGCCCTTGGCGATCAGGTCTTCGGGGTAATGGCTGTGATCCACCACTTCGACGCCCTGGGCGATGATCGGACCTTCGTCCAGGTCGTTGTTGATGTAATGCGCCGTCGCGCCGACCAGTTTCACGCCCTTGTTGTAGGCTTGGTGATACGGCTTGGCGCCCTTGAAGCCCGGCAGCAGCGAGTGGTGAATATTGATCGCCTTGCCATCGAGCTTGCGGCACAGCTCCGGCGACAGCACCTGCATGTAGCGGGCAAGCACCACCAGCTCGGCGCCGGATTCCTCGATCACCTTCCAGACCTTCGCTTCCTGCGCCGGTTTGTCGTTGGGGTCGAGGGGGAAATGGTAGTAGGGAATTTCGTGCCAGCGAGCCAGCGGCTCCAGATCCGGGTGGTTGGACACCACGGCGACCACGTCCATGGCCAGTTGGTTGATACGCTGGCGGTACAACAGGTCGTTCAGGCAGTGATCGGCCTTGGAGACCATGATCACCACTTTTGGCCGGTAGTTCGGCGCTGTCAGCTCGAAGCTCATGCCAAAGGTTTCAGCACGCTCGGCCAGACCCGCGCGAAAGGCGGCTTCGTCGAAACCGTCAGGCTGACGGAATTCGACACGAATGAAAAATCGGCTGGAAAGGCGGTCATCGAACGAGTGGTGTTCGGTGACGTAGCAACCCTGCTCGAACAGGAACCGCGTCACCGCATCCACCGTGCCCAGCACGCTGGGGCAGTCGGCGGTCAGAATCCAGGTATCGGGGGCGCGGCTCATGGGGTGTTGCTCCTGTTCAATCAATTTCTGCAGAAAAATGCAGATTCCCTGTGGGAGCGAGCTTGCTCGCGAAGGCGGTATTTCAAACACCGGATCTCTAGCGTCTGTACCAGCCTCTTCGCGAGCAAGCTCGCTCCCACAGGTGTGAAGGGTTCACCCCAAATCAGGCAGCGACGCCCAGGCCATACTCGGCGCTCGCATCCTGCAGCCAAAGCCACCAGTAATCGGCGAAGCTGCGGCGGATCAGCAGTTCCCAGGTTTCTTCGCCGGTACGGCGAATCACCAGTTGCGATTTGGCGAACACCGTGCCGACGGCCTTGCCCACCGGAAAGTTGCTCGGGTGCACGTCGTAGCTGGTGGATTTCATCAGCACATCGCGCACGTTCGGGCCGGTCAGTTCCAGAATGGATTGGCCACCGGAAACGTTGACCACCTGAATGTGCAGGCCGGCCAGCGCTTCGCGCAGCTTCTGCTCGACCGCGAACTCTTCGCCAGTCGGCACGATCAGCAGCCACTCGTCCGGGCCCATCCACTGGATCGAGCTGTCGCCGCTGGACACCAGCGCCAGCGCGCCTGGCAGTTCCATGCCCAGCGCCTTGTGGACACCGGCAGCGAAGGCCGGGTCATGGGCGTCGCCACGAATGGTCAGATGGCCCAGCAGTTTTTTCTCGCGTAGCACCACACCCGGGTTGGTGCGGCCTTTGCCGACCAGGCTTTTGAGGTCGGCATGAAACAGTGGCGACTCGGCTTTGACGTCGGTCGTTGGCCGCTGTTGGTAAACGTTGGCTGTGGTCATAAAGCACCTGTCTTGAATTCTGTTGTATCGGTTGGACCAGCATTCATGGTGTTTCTGATGGCCTCTTCGTGAGCAAACTCACTCCCACAAGGGTACGCGTTCTACCGTGGGAGTGAGCTTGCTCACGAATCGGTCAGGCGGCGCGGTGGTTCTGACGCACCGCGCCCGCCCGGACATCACTCCACGTTCTGCCGGTCACCCTTCGGATCGAAGAACACCGAGGACACGATTTCCGCCTCGATCACGCTGCCGTCCGCCTGAGGCGAGAACACGCGTTCGCCCATGCGCTTGAGGCCGCCCTTGACCACACCCATCGCGAACGAATAGCCCAGCGAGTTGGCCGCGTAGCTGGAGGTCACGTGACCGACCATGGTCATCGGGATCGACTGTTTAGGGTCGAATACCAGCTGCGCGCCTTCCGGCAGCCACTTGTTCGGGTCGACCGGTTTCAGGCCGACCAGTTGCTTGCGGTCCTCACGTACACAGTCTTCGCGAGCCATGCCGCGCTGACCGATCCAGGAGAACGGCTTGGTGCGACCGACACACCAGCCCATGTTCAGGTCGTCCGGGGTCATCGAGCCGTCAGTGTCTTGCCCGACGATGATGAAGCCCTTCTCGGCCCGCAGGACGTGCATGGTTTCGGTGCCGTACGGCGTCAGGTTGTACTTCTTGCCGGCCTCGGCGATTTTTTCCAGAACACCCATGGCGTAGTCGGCCTGGATGTTCACCTCGTAGGAAAGCTCGCCGGTGAAGGAAATCCGGAACACGCGAGCCGGCACACCACCGACCAGGCCTTCTTTCCAGGTCATGAACGGGAAAGCTTCACGGTCCAGGTCGATGTCGGTCACTTCGCTGAGCAGCTTGCGGCTGTTCGGGCCCGACAGGGTCAGGGTCGCGTAGTGGTCGGTCACCGAGGTGAAGTACACCTTCAGATCAGGCCATTCGGTCTGCTGATAGATCTCCAGCCATTGCAGCACGCGTGCCGCGCCACCGGTGGTGGTGGTCATGATGAAGTGGTTGTCGGCGACACAGGCGGTCACGCCGTCGTCGAAGACCATGCCGTCTTCTTTACACATCAGGCCGTAACGGGCCTTGCCCACGTCCAGCTTGGTCCAGGCGTTGGTGTAGATGCGGTTGAGGAACTCGCGGGCATCCGGGCCTTGAATGTCGATCTTGCCCAGGGTCGAGGCGTCCAGCAGGCCGACGCTGTCGCGCACGGCTTTGCATTCGCGCCGCACGGCGGCGTGGATGTCTTCACCGGCTTTCGGGAAGTACCAAGGACGTTTCCACTGGCCGACGTCTTCGAATTCGGCGCCGTTCTTGACGTGCCAGGCGTGCAGCGCGGTGAAGCGCACAGGCTCGAAGATGTGACCACAGTGACGACCGGCCACGGCACCGAAGGTGATCGGCGTGTAGTTCGGGCGGAACATGGTGGTGCCCATTTCCGGGATGGTCACGTTCAGCGAGCGGGCGGCGATGGCCAGGCCGTTGACGTTACCCAGTTTGCCCTGGTCGGTACCGAAGCCCAGCGCGGTGTAGCGCTTGACGTGCTCGACCGACTCGAAGCCTTCGCGGGTCGCCAGTTCGATGGCGGCAGCGGTGACGTCGTTCTGCAGGTCGACGAATTGCTTCGGCGCGCGGGAAGTGCCTTTCTCGTGCGGCACCTGGAACATCGCCAGGGTCGCTTCTTCGATGCGGCTCAGTGCTTTCGGAATCACGCCCTCGACTGGCTGGAAGCCCGCTTCGCTTGCGGCGCGCACACCGCCTTCAAAACCGTCAGCCAGCGCATCGCCGAGCGGGTAAACGCCGTTGATGCCGCCCACGCATACGCGCTTCTGCGGTGCTTCGCCCGGTACGAAACCGAGGATGTCTTCACGCCAGATCGGCTTGCCGCCCAGGTGGGAAGCCAGGTGAACGACCGGGCTGTAGCCGCCGGAGCTGGCGATCAGGTCGCAGTCGAGCCATTCGCCCGGGCTGGTGACCTTGTGCGATTTCACATCGATTGCGGCTACGCGAGCACCGCTCACGCGCTTGCTGCCGCGTGCTTCGATGACAGCGCTGCCAGTCAGGATGCGAATCCCTTTGGCCCGCGCTTCTTCAACCAGCGCACCGCGCGGGTTGTGGCGTGCATCGGCCACGGCGATCACTTGCAGGCCAGCATCGAGCCAGTCCAATGCAACGCGGTAGGCGTAGTCGTTGTTGGTCGACAGCACCAGCTTCTTGCCCGGTGCCACGCCGTAACGGCGCACGTAAACGGAGACAGCACCGGCCAGCATGTTGCCCGGCACGTCGTTGTTGCCGTAAACCAGCGGACGCTCATGAGTACCGGTCGCCAGTACCACACGCTTGGCGCGAACACGGTGCAGACGTTGACGCACTTGGCCAATCGGCGCGCGATCACCCAGGTGGTCGGTCAGACGCTCGTGGATGGTCAGGAAGTTGTGGTCGTGATAGCCGTTCACGGTAGCGCGAGGCAGCAGCACCACGTTCTTCAAGCCTTTCAGCTCTGCAACCACGGTCGCGACCCACTCAGCGGCAGGCTTGCCGTCCAGGCTTTCGCGGGAATCGAGCAGGCTGCCGCCGAACTCTTCCTGCTCGTCAGCGATGATCACGCGGGCGCCGCTGCGTGCAGCCGCCAGTGCCGCCGCCAGGCCGGCAGGGCCTGCGCCGACCACCAGCACGTCGGCGTGGTGGTTCATGTTGTCGTAGGTGTCCGGATCGTTCTCGGTCGGCGAACGGCCAAGACCGGCGGCTTTACGAATGTACTTCTCGTAGGTCATCCAGAACGATTGCGGGTACATGAAGGTTTTGTAGTAGAAGCCCGGTGGCATCATCTTGCCGCCGACTTTACCCAGGATCCCCATCACGTCGGTGTTCACGCTCGGCCAGCCGTTGGTGCTGGTGGCGACCAGGCCCGAGTACAGCGCCTGTTGAGTGGCGCGCACGTTCGGAATCTGGGTGGCTTCGGTCGCGCCGATCTGCAGCACGGCGTTCGGCTCTTCGGCGCCGGCGGCGAAAATGCCCCGTGGACGCGAGTATTTGAAGCTGCGACCGATGATGTCGACACCGTTGGCCAGCAAGGCCGAAGCCAAGCTGTCGCCTTCAAAGCCCTGGTAGGTCTGGCCGTTGAAGTTGAAGTTCAGAACCTTGCTGCGGTCGATGCGACCGCCGTTGGGCAGACGATTGGACTGGCTCATGCTTTGTCTCCCTTTCCGACGGCAGGCACCGGGTTCACGAACTGCGGCTTGGTGCCAATCAGATAGGTCTCGAGAATTTCGTAAGTCACGGTGTCACGCGTGGCGTTGAAGTACTGACGGCAACCGGCCGCGTGAATCCACAGCTCGTGGTGCAGGCCGCGCGGGTTGTCGCGGAAGAACATGTAGTCGCCCCACTGCTCGTCGGTGCAGGCGGCCGGGTCCAGCGGACGCGGGATGTGAGCCTGGCCGGAGCTGTGGAATTCCTCTTCGGAGCGCAGTTCGCCACAGTGAGGACAGAAGATATGCAACATGAGAAAGGTCTCCTGTTAGTGGGCGACGGCTGCAGCGCCGTGTTCGTCGATGAGGGCGCCGTTGTGGAAACGGTCGATGGAAAACGGCTTGGCCAGAGGGTGCATTTCGCCCTTGGCCAGGCTTGCCGCAAACACGTTGCCCGAGCCCGGCGTGGCCTTGAAGCCACCGGTACCCCAACCGCAGTTGAAGAACATGTTCGGGACCGGTGTCTTGGAGATGATCGGGCAGGCGTCCGGCGTGGTGTCGACGATGCCGCCCCACTGACGGTTCATGCGCACGCGCGACAGCACCGGGAACATCTCGACGATGGCCTGGATGGTGTGCTCGATCACCGGGTAGGAACCGCGCTGGCCGTAGCCGACCCAGCCGTCGATACCGGCACCGATCACCAGGTCGCCCTTGTCGGACTGGCTGATGTAACCGTGTACGGCGTTGGACATGATCACGCTGTCGATGATCGGCTTGATCGGCTCGGACACCAGCGCTTGCAGCGGGTGTGATTCGACCGGCAGACGGAAGCCGGCGAGCTTGGCCATGTGCCCGGAGTTACCGGCGGTCACCACGCCGACGCGCTTGGCGCCGATGAAGCCCTTGTTGGTTTCGACGCCCACGCACACGCCGTTTTCCTTGCGGAAACCGATCACTTCGGTCTGCTGGATCAGGTCAACGCCCAGCGCGTCGGCAGCACGGGCAAAGCCCCAGGCCACGGCGTCGTGACGGGCGACACCGCCGCGACGTTGCACGGTCGCGCCGATGATCGGGTAGCGGGTGTTCTTCGAGCAGTCCAGGTACGGGATTTCTTCGGCGACCTGTTTGCCGTTCAGCAGCTCGCCATCGACGCCGTTCAGGCGGTTGGCGCTGACACGACGCTCGGAGTCACGCATGTCTTGCAGGGTGTGGCACAGGTTGTACACGCCGCGCTGGGAGAACATGACGTTGTAGTTCAGGTCCTGCGACAGGCCTTCCCACAGTTTCATCGCGTGTTCGTACAGGTGGGCCGACTCGTCCCACAGATAGTTGGAGCGCACGATGGTGGTGTTACGGGCGGTGTTGCCGCCGCCCAGCCAGCCCTTCTCGACCACGGCCACGTTGGTGATGCCGTGCTCTTTGGCCAGGTAGTACGCAGTGGCCAGACCGTGACCGCCACCGCCGACGATGACCACGTCATAGACCTTTTTAGGGGTCGGCGTGCGCCACATGCGCTGCCAGTTTTCATGGTGGCTGAGGGAGTGTTTGAAGAGGCCGAAGCCCGAATAGTGTTGCATGGTGCTACTCCTGACTCAGCGGTAAACCGGGAAATCGGCGCACAGAGCGGCCACTTGGCTCGCGACGTTGGCCTCGACATCGGCATCGCCGAGGTTGTCGAGAATGTCGCAGATCCAGCCGGCCAGCGTAGTGCATTGAGCGACTTTGAAACCGCGGGTGGTGACGGCCGGGGTGCCGATGCGCAGGCCCGAGGTCACGAACGGCGATTGCGGGTCGTTCGGTACGGCGTTCTTGTTGACGGTGATGTGAGCGCGACCCAGTGCGGCGTCGGCGTCTTTACCGGTCAGGCCCTGACGGATCAGGCTGACGAGGAACAGGTGGTTGTCGGTACCGCCGGACACCACGTCGTAACCGCGATCGACAAACACCTTGGCCATCGCCTGCGCGTTTTCGATCACTTGTTGCTGGTAAGCCTTGAAGCCTGGCTCCAGCGCTTCCTTGAAGCACACGGCCTTGGCGGCGATGACGTGCATCAGCGGGCCGCCCTGAGCGCCGGGGAATACCGCGGCGTTCAGCTTCTTTTCGATCTCTTCGTTGGACTTGGCCAGGATCAGGCCGCCACGCGGACCGCGCAGGGTCTTGTGGGTGGTGGTGGTGACCACGTCAGCGAACGGAATCGGGTTCGGGTACAGGCCAGCGGCCACCAGGCCGGCAACGTGGGCCATGTCGACGAACAGCAGCGCGCCGACTTTGTCAGCGATCTGACGGAAGCGCGGGAAGTCCAGGGTCTTGGAGTAGGCCGAGAAACCGGCAACGATCATTTTCGGCTTGTGCTCGACGGCCAGACGCTCGACTTCGTCGTAGTCGATCAGGCCGGTCTTGGTGTCGATCCCGTATTGAACGGCGTTGTACAGCTTGCCCGAAGAGGACACCTTGGCGCCGTGGGTCAGGTGGCCGCCATGGGCCAGGCTCATGCCCAGAATGGTGTCGCCGGCTTGCAGCAGGGCCAGGTAAACGGCGCTGTTGGCCGAAGAACCGGAGTGCGGCTGAACGTTGGCGTAATCGGCACCGAACAGTTGCTTGGCGCGGTCGATGGCCAGTTGCTCGACTTTATCGACGTGCTCGCAGCCACCGTAGTAGCGCTTGCCCGGATAGCCTTCGGCGTATTTGTTGGTCAGGCCGCTGCCCTGGGCCTGCATCACGCGCTTGCTGGTGTAGTTTTCCGAGGCGATCAGCTCGATGTGATCTTCCTGACGCTGGTCTTCGGCATTCATCGCTGCCAACAGTGCATCGTCATAACCCTGGATCTGGTCTTGCTTGCTGAACATCGCGGTTCTCCCAGCGGCGGCGCGGCGCCTGAATTGTCGTGTAGGACTTGGTTTTGTCCCTTGAAGGCGATGGTAGGGCCGACGCAGAGAGGCTAGATGCCTACGCACGCCACGCAAAGGCGCGTTTACGACATGGTTTTGCGGGGAGGGGAAAATGGCCGGACGTCGAAGCCTGACGCAGTGCCCGAGACGCTTTGCCATTTCGGACAAACGGGCAGTGTTACTGTCAATAGTGACAGTATTCGGATAACCAGTGCGGTGTTACTTTTCAGTTTCCTGAGAAGGAATTCATCACACTGAAAGGAGCTCATCATGAATAAGCTCGCAGGGTCGCATCTCTTGACCCCCGCACTTTTCAAGGCCCGGTTTTCGAGAAAAAACAAACAGGCGCCAACGCCGGATCCCTTACTCTTTCTTTCTCATGGCGTGTTTCACGACTCGGATCTGGACCCACCAGGCTTTGTCAAACTCAGGGTCATTCAGGAACTGCCCAATGAAGAAGCACGCATCACCGTTTACAAAGAGGACACGGAAGAAACACTGTCGACCATCGTTCCAGTGAACGACGCCCGCTTTTACGCCACGCCCAACGACATCATTCATCAGAATGGAAAGCTGCACTCCGTCATCTTCAAGTTCATCTTCTACTCAGGCTGGATGCTTGCACCTAACATCTATCTGTGGGAAATCCCTCCTCTCGCAGCACCAGACGCCGTCGAATCCAGCATTGCGCTGTTCCTTCCCAAAGGGTCGCGTTTTCAGGCAGAGGGCGACGATGAAGATATTGTGATGGATCGAACTTTCAGAGTGTCCGCCGACCGGCAAGTTTCGGTCAATATCCGAACGGTTGACGGGCGAAGTTACTCAACCACGGTGACGGAAGTGGAAGCGGCCCGATGCGCAACACCCGGAGATTACTATGTGGGGAGCGGCGCTGAAAGGCTGTCGGTTGTATACCGCGTGACCACTCACGCCGATTCAAATCTGAAGCCTTCCATCCAACATACTCCACTCCCGACCGTGTGATCCACGGCATGAATTCGTGATGATCGTCAGTCATCAGCCTGATGAGGATGCTCGCACCTCAATGCGACGGACGGCGCACAAACCTGTCATTTATGACAGTTGCCAACCCCTATGAATGAGTACAGCCTGAAGGCTCACATCAGGAACACCCAAGGAGAACATGCCATGTCTCTTGAGATCACCGTCAATGGAACGACACTAACCGACCTGACCGAAGATCAGGTCATCTTCGCACTCAATCTCAAAAGGTCGGATTACATCTTTCACGAACAAAGTGGGGGGTGTGGACGGAGTCGAAATTCAAAACGCCGTCAGAAATATAATGAGCAATGGAGAGTCGAAACTTCACTTCATAGGAGAACTTGTATCCCGGCGTGATATTAACGGCCTAAAGGACAATTCGGAAGCAGTGATATTCTTCAGTTCAGCGTTACGCGGAGAAGTCGTGGAGCAAGATGGCAAGCAGCGCGTGATGAGCACAAAAACGCTGTTACCTTGGGGCGACTGGCAATACCAGCTTGCCGACCCGGCGTGACAACTTTCGAAGACCGAGTTAATCAGCAGATTCATCCCGACGATTTAACAGGAAATAGATACCATGACCATCTCCGTTACCATCGACGGCCGTACCCCTGTTTTAAAGAGCAACCACGTTGAAAATATCGTCAAACTTAAAAGTGGCGACAGCGTAGATTTCAGAGACGCTGAAGGCCAGCATACCGTTTTCGTCGGCCAAATGACCCGAATAGATAAAGGCCCTGACAATTACGAACTCCATATCTCGAAGGCAAGTAGCAAACACCCCAGAGAGCCCACTGTTCAGCATCCCGACAAGCGCACTCAGAAAGCTGCAGATGAGTTCTACTTCGATCACCCTGATGGACGAGAGATCATAACAGACACTATTGCTCAGAACTTGATCCTTGCAACCGGCAAGGGCGAGACGTTGACGTATAAAAATGTCGACTACAGCGTCTTCCACAAGCAACTGATGATTTATGATTCCGTCATTTGGTACGTCACTGCCACACCCGTTTGAGTCACGGATATTCGAACGTGGGGCGGATTTTGTACTACGTGTAAGAACAAGCGATGGAGGCCATCCAGGGAAAGGAGCGCATCGCTTCTCTCACGAGTAGCGATGCACACTCTTTACAGGTCAGCTTTTGGAGCCCAAAACACCATCAGCCCTGAACATCCCGCGAATCCCCCGCACAGCCTGGCGAATCCGGTCCTGGTTCTCGATCAGGGCAAAGCGCACGTGGTCGTCGCCGTACTCACCGAAACCGACACCCGGCGACACGCAGACCTTGGCCTCGGCCAGGAGCTTCTTGGCGAATTCCAGCGACCCCATGTGTGCATAGGCCTCGGGGATCTTGGCCCAGACGTACATCGAAGCCTTCGGGTTTTCGACCATCCAGCCCAGCTCGTGCAGGCCTTTGACCAGCACGTTGCGGCGCTGGCGGTATTGCTCGGCGATGTCGAGCACACATTGCTGGTCGCCTTCCAGCGCAGCAATCGCCGCCACTTGCAGCGGGGTGAAGGTGCCGTAGTCGTGATAGCTCTTGATCCGCGCCAGGGCGCTGACCAGCTCGGGGTTGCCGACCATGAAGCCGATGCGCCAGCCCGCCATGTTGTAGCTCTTGGACAGGGTGAAGAATTCCACCGCGATGTCCTTGGCGCCCGGCACCTGCATGATCGACGGGGCTTTCCAGCCGTCGTAGACGATGTCGGCGTAGGCCAGGTCGTGCACTACCAGCACGTCGTACTGCTTGGCCAGCGCCACGACGCGCTCGAAGAAGTCGAGTTCGACGCACTGGGCGGTCGGGTTGGACGGGAAGCCCAGGATCATCATCTTCGGCTTGGGGATCGAGCCGCGAATGGCTTTCTCAAGCTCGGCGAAGAAGTCGACGCCCGGCACCAGCGGCACGGAACGCACCTGGGCACCGGCGATGACCGCGCCATAAATGTGGATCGGATAGCTGGGGTTGGGCACCAGCACCGTGTCGCCCTGGTCAAGGGTGGCGAGCATCAGGTGCGCCAGCCCTTCCTTGGAGCCGATGGTGACGATGGCTTCGCTTTCCGGGTCGATATCGACCTCATAGCGAGTCTTGTACCAGCTGGAAATCGCCCGACGCAGACGTGGAATGCCACGCGAAGTCGAGTAGCCGTGAGTATCTTCACGTTGGGCGACGGTGACCAGTTTTTCGACGATATGCGGTGGAGTTGCCCCATCGGGGTTGCCCATGCTCAGGTCGATGATGTCCTCACCACGACGACGAGCTGCCATTTTCAGCTCGGCAGTGATGTTGAACACGTAAGGGGGGAGTCGATCGATGCGCGCAAAGCGGCGCGGCGAACCTTGGTCTGCCATGTGGAGCCTCTGAAGACGTAAGCGCCCGGAACCGTCCGAGCGACGCTGGCCACTGCGGTGGCCTGTGCGGAAGATACGGGGCGTGATGGCGGTTTGTCTACACCCGGATGATGCAGACCTGTAGGAGCGAATTCATTCGCGAAAGATCGTTCAGGCATCGGGATGTGTCGCCTGGACCATCGCATCGCGAATGAATTCGCTCCCACAGAGGAATGCGGTGTGTCATTCAATGTTGCATTGCCTGATCTGACGCATTCGCCGGCAAGCCGGACTGCTACGGGTGCGATATCAGCATGCGCAGGCCGTACAACAGCAAAAAATGCCCCGGATAAATCACATACGCCCAGCGCCGCATCGGCCACACGCGCCGCAGGGTACGCCAGCGCAACAGGCCCAGCCCCAACCACGGCCCGAGCAGGCAGGTGAGCAGCGCGCCGATGGAGATCGGATCGCCCCAAAGCATGCCGTCGATGATCTTCGGCCATTCGTTGCTCAACAAACACACGATGCCGGGCAACACCGCCAGCCACAGCGAGCCACGCATCACCAGAAAAAATGCCGTGGGCAGCAACACGCCGAAGGCGCCGAACATCAGATGCGGCGCAAACGCGACACCCATTCCCAGCGCAGCCACGCCCATGATCCGCATCGGCCAGGCGCGGCTGGCCACCCCTTGCGCTACCAGCAGGCCGAGCACCAGCGTCGGCATCACATTGAGCGTCGTCACGTCACCGGCCATGTACAGGCGGTAGGGCAGCTCGGCGATCAGCGAAAACACCGCCAGCCACAGCAGGTATTTCCAGTCCGGCGAAGGCCGTATCGCCTGGGTCATCGCCCGCCGCACATTCGCTGCGATGGCCAGGCAGAACCAGGCGAACGCCAGGCGCCCCGGCACGTACAGCCAATCGACCGACCAGCCGACATAGCGCAAGTGGTCCAGCACCATGCTCAGCATCGCCAGCCACTTGAGCAGGTCCAGGGTGCGGTCGCGGACCGGATGCACGATCAAATTTGCCTGGCTCATCTCACTCCGCGTTCTGGTTGAATTTTTGTGACGCAACAAAGCAAGACCAAACCATGAAATCTTGGTTACAGTCGCTGCCTTCGACTACAGGGAACCGGCCATGTCAGACCAAAGCCAGCAGTTTGCCAGCGACAACTATTCGGGAATCTGCCCCGAAGCCTGGGCGGCCATGGAGCAAGCCAATCATGGCCACCAACGCGCCTATGGCGACGATCAGTGGACAGCGCGCGCCGCCGATCAATTCCGTCAGCTGTTCGAAACAGACTGCGAAGTGTTCTTCGCCTTCAACGGCACGGCGGCCAACTCGCTGGCGCTGTCGTCGTTGTGCCAGAGTTACCACAGCGTCATCTGCTCGGAAACCGCTCACGTCGAGACCGACGAATGCGGCGCGCCGGAATTTTTCTCAAACGGCTCCAAGCTGCTGCTCGCGCGCAGCGAGAACGGCAAGCTCACGCCCGACTCGATTCGTGAAGTCGCGCTCAAGCGCGCCGACATTCATTACCCCAAACCGCGGGTCGTGACCCTGACTCAGGCCACCGAGGTGGGCAGCGTCTACCTGCCTGAAGAACTCAAGGCGATCAGCGACACCTGCAAGGAACTGGGCCTGAACCTGCACATGGACGGCGCCCGCTTCGCCAACGCCTGCGCCTATCTGGGCTGCACCCCTGCCGAGCTGACCTGGAAAGCCGGCATCGACGTGCTGTGCTTCGGCGGCACCAAGAACGGCATGGCGGTAGGCGAGGCGATCCTGTTCTTCAACCACAAGCTCGCCGAAGACTTCGACTATCGCTGCAAACAGGCGGGGCAACTGGCGTCGAAAATGCGCTTTCTGTCCGCGCCCTGGGTCGGCCTGCTGGAAAACGACGCCTGGCTCAAACACGCGCGCCACGCCAACAGCTGCGCGCAATTGCTGGCCAGCCTGGTGAAGGACATTCCGGGGGTCGAGCTGATGTTCCCGGTGCAGGCCAACGGCGTGTTCCTGCAACTGTCGGAAGCGGCCATCGCGGCGCTGACGGCCAAGGGCTGGCGTTTCTATACCTTCATCGGCAGCGGCGGCGCGCGGTTCATGTGTTCGTGGGACACCGAAGAAGCCCGCGTGCGGGAGCTGGCGGCGGATATCCGGTTGGTGATGGGGGCCTGACTCAGGCCAAGACCCAACTCCAATCCTGTGGGAGTGAGCTTGCTCGCGAATGCGGTGTGTCAGGGACGTATCTTCCGACTGGCACACCCCATTCGCGAGCAAGCTCACTCCCACAGTCACGTGAAACGCACGGGGTCGGCGTCAGAACCTCACCCCTGCGCGATGGTCTTCTCGATCACCTCGACCGTCGCGCTGACCTGCTCTTCATAACGGCTCAACTCTTCGGCGTGCTGGCGCTGCAACTCGACCTGCTTCGAACACAGGTTCAGCGCCGCCAGCACCAGCAGGCGGTCGCCGATCAGAGTCGGGTAGCTGCGCTTGGTTTCCGACAGGGCCGTCTTGAGCATGGTCACCGCGTCCATCAGCGCCTGTTCCTGTCCGGCCGGCGCCTTGATGGTGTAGTCATTGCCCAGGATGGAGATGACCTTGGTGGTGTCGCGATCGAGGATCATGCGCCGACCGCGCCAACGCTGGTCGCACGGTCCACCAGAGCCTGGATGCGGGCTGCGGTGGCGCCCTGCTTCTCTTCCTGCTCCAGCAGGCTCAGTTGCAGGCTGTCGTTGTCATCCCTGGCCTTCTGCAACTCTTCAGTGAGTTGCGCGTTCGTGGCCTGCAGCTCCTGATTCTGCTGCACGAGGTCTGCGACGAGCTTTTCCAACTGGCTTAGGGATGCTTCCAACATTTTGATTTCTCAGGCAAATTTCAAAGGGCGCGTACGATAAAGAAAAGCGACTTCGGCTACCAGTGAAATCAGGGCATTTACGCCGCAACACCGAGCAAAAAAGCACTTCGTTCACTTCAATTGCGCAAACGCATAACGGACCTGATTGACTGCGTTTTCGCCCTCTTGTTCCTGCTGTTCGTCAGATAGGCCACCTGCGACATAAACGCACGCAATGGACCAATGGGTTCAAGTCTGCGAATGCGCGACCGATAAGTCATGCATTCCCCACCATTATCATTTCGTCTCGCATGGATTGCGGCCTGTCAGGAACCGTCATGTCCCTACGTAATATGAACATTGCGCCCCGCGCATTCCTCGGCTTTTCCATCATCGGCCTGCTGATGCTGATTCTCGGCGTCTTCGCGCTGATGCAGATGAGCAAGATCAACGACGCCACCGAAGTCATGGCCACCAACAGCATGCCCAGCATCAAGTCGCTGGACCGGCTTACCGAAGGCAGCATCCGCCTGCGCGTGCTGTCGTATCGCCTGATGCTCAACCGCGAGCCGGAAACCCTGGCCAAGACCGTCGAACTGCTGGCCATGCGCAATCGGCAGATCGAGGAAGCCCGCGCCATCTACGTCAAACTGATCGTCGCTCCCGAGGAACAGGCCACTTACGATCAGTACGTCAAACTGCTCAACGACTACCGTGCACTTGAAGACCGCATGAAAGCCCTGAGCAGCGCCAACAAGCTCGACGAGCTGGCCACCCTGCTGGGCGCCGACCTGCAGACCAACTCTGATCAGATGAACACAGTCCTGGGCAAGCTGGTGGAGATCAACACCCAGCAGCTCAACAACACCAACAAGGACGCGTCGAATCAGTACTCGACCGCCTTCACCATGGTCGTGACCCTGCTGATCATCGCCACTGCACTGACGCTGCTGTTCGCCTGGCTGTTGACCAACAGCATCACCCGGCCCATCGCCGCGGCGCTCAAGGCCGCTGAAGAAGTAGCAGAGGGCGACCTGACCCGCACCATCACCGTCGACGGCTCTGACGAAGCCGGCCGCCTGCTGGGCGCCATGCTGAAAATGCAGTCCAAGCTGCGCGATACGCTGCAACGCATCTCCGGATCCGCCACTCAGCTGGCTTCGGCGGCCGAAGAGCTGAACGCGGTGACCGACGAAAGCGCCCGCGGCCTGTCGCAGCAGAACAACGAAATCGAGCAAGCCGCCACAGCCGTCAACG
The DNA here is from genome assembly GCF_056627435.1 of Pseudomonas sp. 2. Lineage (NCBI taxonomy): Bacteria > Pseudomonadati > Pseudomonadota > Gammaproteobacteria > Pseudomonadales > Pseudomonadaceae > Pseudomonas > Pseudomonas sp. 2. The sequence goes on along the minus strand of NZ_JBWXNG010000008.1, from coordinate 139,671 downwards.
AGATGACCAGCGCCGTCGAAGAAGTTGCGCGCAACGCCGTCAGCACCTCGGAAGCCTCGAAAAACGCCACCACCTCGGCCAGCGACGGTCGCGATCTGGTTCAGGAAACCGTGAGCGCCATCGAGCGCATGAGCGGCGACGTACAGAGCACCGCGACCCTGATCGGCAACCTGGCCGACGAATCCCGCGACATCGGCAAGGTGCTGGACGTGATCCGCGGTCTGGCCGACCAGACCAACCTGCTGGCACTCAACGCCGCCATCGAAGCCGCGCGGGCAGGCGAGGCCGGTCGTGGTTTTGCCGTGGTCGCCGACGAAGTTCGCGCACTGGCCCACCGCACCCAGCAGTCGACCAGCGAGATCGAGCGCATGATCGGCAGCATCCAGGGCGGCACCGAACAGGCGGTCAACTCCATGCGCAGCAGCACCGAGCGCGCCGAGTCCACCCTGAACATCGCCAAGGGCGCAGGCGTGGCGCTGGACACCATTAACTCTGCGGTGGTGGAAATCAACGAGCGCAACCTGGTCATCGCCAGCGCCGCCGAAGAACAGGCGCAAGTTGCCCGCGAAGTGGACCGCAACCTGGTCAACATTCGCGACCTGTCGACCCAGTCGGCCACCGGCGCCAACCAGACCAGCGCAGCCAGCAACGAGCTGTCGCGCCTGGCAGTGGATCTGAACGGCATGGTGGCGCGGTTCCGGTTGTAATCAGCCCAGACAAAAAAGGGGGAATGCGCAAACGTGCATTCCCCCTTTTTTATGGGCGGCTATTAGTACTCGATCCGCACATCCCCCTTCGGAATGCTGCAGCACGACAGGATGTAGCCTTCTTCCACGTCGTCGTCGGTGATGCCGCCGTTGTGCTCCATCTCGACTTCGCCGCTGAGCTTCATCACCTTGCACGTGCCGCAGATGCCCATGCCGCAGGCCTTGGGAATCATCAGGCCAAGCTTGGCGGCGGCAGCGTGGACGGTTTCGCCCGGTGCCACGCGGATGCTCTTGCCGGTGTCGGTGAATTCCACCTGGTGCAGTTCGGAGACGTCGACCTCTGGTGCCTCGGCGGCCTGCTCGGCGTGTTCCACGGCGTCGGCGCGGGCTTCCGGTGGCGTCGCGCCGAAGGATTCTTCGTGGTACTGGGCCATGTTGAAGCCGTTGGCTTCCAGCAGGCGCTTGACCGCATTCATGTACGGCGTCGGGCCGCAGCAGAACACTTCGCGCTCCATGAAGTCCGGCGCCATCAGCTCCAGCATCTTCTGGTTCAGGTAACCGCGATACCCGGCCCACGGCTCGCCCAGCCCGTGTTTCTCACAGACGATGTGCAGCGAGAAATTGTTGATGCGCGACGCCATCTGCTCCAGTTCACGGTGGTAGATGATGTCCTTGGGCGAGCGCGAGCTGTGGACGAACACCATGTCGACGTTGGCGTTGGTGTCGTAGTACCAGCGAGCCATGGACATGACCGGGGTGATGCCCACGCCGCCGCTCAGATAGAGGATTTTCGGGTTCGGGAAGTCGATGGCGTTGAACAACCCGACCGGCCCGTGGACCGCCAACTCCTGGCCTTCGTGCAGGGTGTCGTGCAGCCAGTTGGAGACCTTGCCGCCCGGTACGCGCTTGATGGTGATCGAGAAGCTGTAGGGCACCGATGGCGAGCTGGAGATGGTGTAGGAGCGCATGATTGGCACGCCTTCGATTTCCAGCTCCAGGGTGACGAACTGACCCGGCTTGAAAAAGAACAGGATCGGCTGGTCGGCCATGAAGCAAAAGGTGCGCACGTCCCAGGTTTCCTGGATCACTTTGACGACCCGCACAAGGTGGCGACCATTGGCCCAGGTCTGGGTGTTGACCGGGTTGAGGAAATTCTGGGACATGCTCACTCTCCACAGCCGACTGTCGGCTTCTTATGGTGGCGATTCTGCGTATGCGCCGAACCGCGTATTTACCTATCAGCGACATTCACATACTTATGGCGACCAGGCCCGGTCTATAGGGGCTGCGTAGTCGTCAACGGAATCGGCCATGTCGCCCATGGATAAGGTTCGCGTCGCGCCCCGCTCCACACTCGCCGCTAATTCGATACAGATTTTTTACCCATAAGCATGAGCGACAGAAAACACCGTCGCCTCGCGTGCCAGCTCCAAAACACAACCGTAATTAGCCACATTCGTAGATCGCTCAAATCGCGGTCTGAGGACTTGAAAGATGGACGTCACTACAACGCTGAGTCTGGGCGATCCGCTGGAACCGGCACGCAAGGCCACTGCCGAAATGCTGCAGACCCGCGAGCGCACCTATTCGCTGCCGCAGCCTTTCTACAGCGATGAGCGGCTGTTTGAAATCGACATGCAGGAAATCTTTCAGAAGGAATGGCTGATCGCGGGCATGACCTGCGAGATTCCGGCCAAGGGCAACTTCATGACCCTGCAGATCGGCAAGAACCCGATCCTGGTCGTGCGCAGCCCGGACGGTTCGGTCAACGCCTTCCACAACGTCTGCCGCCACCGTGGCTCGCGTCTGTGCACCAAGGAAAAAGGCAAGGTCGCCAAACTGGTGTGCCCGTACCACCAGTGGACCTACGAGCTGGACGGCCGCCTGCTGTACGCGGGCACCGAAATGGGCGCCGACTTCGACATGAAGAACTTCAGCCTCAAGCCTGTGCACTGCAAGACGGCTGGCGGCTACATCTTCATCAGCCTGGCGCAGAACCCGCCGGCCATCGACGAGTTCCTGCAGACCCTGACCCACTACATGGAACCGTACGACATGGAAAACACCAAGGTGGCGGTGCAAACCACCTTGATGGAAAAGGCCAACTGGAAGCTGGTGCTGGAAAACAACCGCGAGTGCTACCACTGCAGCGGCTCGCACCCTGAATTGCTCAACACCCTGCTGGAATGGGACGACACCAACGACCCGCGCGCCGACCAGAAATTCAAGGATCACGTGGCCGAATCCGCTGCCGCCTGGGAAGCCGAGAAGATCCCTTACCTGCACAAGAGCTTCGGCCTGCGTAACCGCATCGTGCGCATGCCGCTGCTCAAGGGCACCGTGTCCATGACCATGGACGGCCAGCAAGGCAGCAAGAAACTCATGGGCCGCATCAAGAACCCGGACTTGGGCTCAATGCGCATCCTGCACCTGCCGCACTCCTGGAACCACTGCATGGGCGACCACGTGATCGTGTTCACCGTGTGGCCAATCAGCGCACAGGAAACCATGGTCACCACCAAGTGGCTGGTGCACAAGGACGCCGTCGAAGGCGTGGACTACGACGTCGCGCGCCTGCGTGAAGTCTGGGACGCCACCAACGACCAGGACCGTCGCCTGGCCGAAGAAAACCAGCGCGGCATCAACTCCGTCGCCTACCAGCCTGGCCCGTACTCGAAGACCTACGAGTTCGGTGTGGTCAACTTCATCGACTGGTACAGCGCCAAGCTGCTGGAGAACATGGGGGCCGAGCCTGCGCCTTATCTGAAGGGCGTGGCGGTCAATCACGAGTGAGGTTGACTCTGACCTCGCTTCGCTCGTAACAACCCCGTCGCGGGCAAGCACGCTCCTATGATCCTGTAGGAGCGCGCTTGCCCGCGATGCGTTTGGAGGCGGTGGAAGCGCTGATTAAGCTCAATCGCTGCCCCCTACCTCGCTTCCTGAGTGGCAAATACGTTCGCCGCATCATTACGCGTGCCGACAGGCGCTTATTGTTAATATCCTTCTTGTAAACACCAGGCAAGCCGAAACCGCTTTTTTCCGGCCAACTCACCAAATGCCAACTTCCTCACACATCTATAAAAATAATAATAGACTCAGTGAGTTATTAACTCTGACAACAACACCAGGGAAACTTCCTACAACCTTATCGGAAATTTAAAACCGATACGGACTTGGCGCACCTCGATCTCAATGTTATCAATACACCACCGACAGCGATCGCCGTCGGAATAAAGGAAATAAATCCCAAACAATGAAAATAAAGGAGTATCAACATGGGACGTCGCCGTTCTGAAATCTCAATCATCCCGTTCAATCAAAACAATGAACCCATGGGAGGTCTGCTGAACAGTGAAGCGCAGTTTTACGCTCACAACTAAAACGTTATAGCTACAAAGCGATACAGGCTTGGGGTTTCCCCAAGCCTCTTACAACAGGATTCCCACATGGAAGAACGTGAATTTTCTGCCACAACAGCCGAGCAAAAAATCCGACAAGCTATTTCATCCCTCTCCCTGACACCTTCAGTTGGCTATATAAACTCATCGAAGACGGTGGCGCTAGGTACATTAAAGAACTCAATGAACGCCACCGTCGCAGAGGGTGCCGGGAAGGGAGCCAATTGCGGTGTCGGGGCCTTGGCTGAAAGCCTTGAGCACTATGCGATGGAGCACATGTCACATCAGGGAATTTGCGAACGCGCCCTCGGTGAAATCCGAAATCAACCAGTGGCTCGCATGGACGGGATACTGTCCAATCTGCCAGATAGCAAAGTCAGGATAGACTGCGTCGAAATGACAGACATACAAACCGGTCAACGTGTCATGATGCCCGCGGTACTCCAGATGCCAATTGACTTATTGAACGAAAAAATTAAAAACATCCCCGGCGCTGCGTTTCTCAGCCGCTATTCATCCAATTCTGGCATTGCATTTGGATGCTCTGAAAACGAAGCGATCCTCCACGGCATTAATGAAGTTATAGAACGGCACATACTGTCCAAGATACTCATGTCTCTCTGCGGTCAGCACGAGCCCATGCAGCTGTGTTCGCCCAGCACTGAGATTTTGGAAAAATTGTTTTCGCACAACTTGGGAACGTGCACAGCCGTAGACCGTTTCAAAGTAATTCTCACCCCAACCACGCAGGGCGTTTACTTCAGCATGGCTATTCCTAAACGTGCAGACGGAAGACACCCGATCTGCCCGATTGGCAGTGGATGCTCAGTCGATCCTCGTATCGCAATATTACGCGCAGTAACCGAGCTTACTCAGACGACCGCACTGTATGACGCAGATGAAAAAAACAACGACCTGCGTGCTCACGCGTTGCTGGAGCGTTCACCTTCGTTGCGCTCATTGATTCAGCTTGAAAAGCTGAGAAACATCGGCCAAACCTGCCGACGATTAGATCCACCGCTGAACATCTCAGTCGCCGAACAAATCGAGCTTGTTGTCGAACACCTTGATGGCCTCGGCTTTCGTGTGCTCCATCGAACGCTTGCCTCTTTCGACAACGGATGCGCGGTAACGCAGATCTACGTACCTGGGCTGGAACGCTTCAACCTGGTCAGAGCAGGTGTTCCGGTAGTCCCCCAACACTTGCTTCGCGCTAACGCGTGCTCAATAGGAGGCGACCAGAACCATGACTCACCTCTTTAAAAACATCCTGTGCACCCGAAAACGCCTCTTTTTCAGCGCGACAGTGATAACCGCACTTCTGAAAGCGACCACCCTTGTCCCAGCCCTGTTGCTAGGCAAAATCATCGACAGTCTGAAGCTTGCAGACGGAGTGGACACATCCGCGATATCGCTGCTTCTGGCGCTTTTATGCGCAACAGTGGTGCTGCAATCGGTCATTAACCCATTACAGACCTATCAACTGGTCGGGCTCGTACAAACGACCCTCAGGGATCTTTCCGTCTACTGGACGGAAGTGATTTTAGGGAAGGATTTTGAGCAGTTTTCGTCGTTGCGTATTGGCGGTCTTATCAAATCGGTGGAACGTGGAATTACAGCGTACGAGAAATTTCTGACCTTCTTCATCACCTCCGGCTTTCCGCTGATCATCGAGGTGATATTGATCGCTTCAGTTTTTGCGTCTGTCGGTGGTGTCGGCGTCTTTCTCGCGCTGTTGGGGGTATCAGTCGGCTACATGCTCCTGTACCACCGACTGGTGACGTGGCGGCGCCCCTTTCTGATCGCGGTCAACGATCAGGAGGACGCGGTGTCCTGCAAGTTGTTTGAAACGCTTCACGCTGGAAAGCTGATCAAGCTCGAACAAGCCTGCAAATCTGCAATAAAACCGCTGTGCGAAAGTTATGCAACCTACGCACAGGCGGCTACAAAGGTCGCCAGCACAGGTGCAATCCTTGGCTCGGTCAGAATTCTGTATCTCGGACTTTGCAGCGCGGGGTTACTGGCGTGGGGTGTAGCGGATCAGGCGTCGGTTTCACCGAAAATGACTATCGGAGAGCTAGTAGCTGTTGTATCGATCGCCGGTCTGTTTCTTGGGAATTTCAGCGCGCTGGCTGAGGCATACCGCACGCTGGATCAGTTCTTCGTTGATCGCAACAGGCTTCAAGAGATCCTCTCGCTCGCAGATGTTCTGCAACAGCCTCAACAACCACTTGCCATGCCTTTGTCAGCGTTGAGCCTTTCGACTGTCTCAAACATCACCAACCGGCCAATGGTTTTCAGGTCTGAGCAATCCGTAGCCATCATCGGGCCAAGCGGCGCCGGTAAAACGACCCTCATGGAGACACTGTCAGGAACGCTCAAAACACGCCGCCACCTCGTCGCGCTCAATGACGAGCCGCTAAACCCTGGCGCCATTCAAGCGTATCTGGAACGTGTGCGTTACTGCCCGCAAACGCCAATGGTTTTGGAGGGGTCTTTTGGCCATTCGGTACTCTTCGGGCAGCGGGAGAACTCTGATTTAGCTGCAGCCATTCGCTCACTTGGTCTGGAAGAACTGGTACGCCACCGGGTGATCGCCGAAGGCGCCAAGAACATTTCCGGCGGAGAGGCGAAGCGCCTGTCATTGCTGCGACTCATCAATCGCCCGGGCGACTTCAATCTGCTCGATGAGCCAACGGCGTCGCTGGATCAGGAAACAGGGCTAAAGGTTTGGGACACAGTGTTCACGCACTTCCATAACAGAGGGCTGATCTGCACCACTCATGACCTGGCAGCCCTGCCGCGCTTTGATCGAGTCATTGTCATTGCGCAAGGCGCCGTTGTTGCTGACGGTCCCTGGCATGAGGTCCAGCGTCACAAGTCAGTAGTCTCGGCGCTGGACCAGATTTCCATGGGGCTGTCGGCTGGCTAGGTCCCCATTCTTCCAGGTGACGGCAAACTCCAGGACACTGAGCAAAAAATGCTCACATCATGTGAAGGGCAGCAATGCCGCAGGGCGCGCTGATTCACAAACATCTTATCCACAGCACAACCCACAGCAATTGTGGGAAAGTCGATCTGCACGCGCTCGAAAATTCAGTAAAAACCGAGAGTTATTGAAGCAGGTCAATCGGGATAGTGCCTGTATGTTTTTTGATCAATCGGCTAAATCCCCCATATTTAAAGGGCTACGCGAGATCGCGAACACCTTATCCACAGACCCACCAACAGAGAATGTGTGCAAGTGAGGATATCCCTGGTTGCACTGTGGAAAACAACCATAAGCGACGGAATCTGGACGCGACGGATTGGTATTTGTCAGAGAAACGTCGAACTGAGCAATAAATAACCAACTCTCTGAAAGCTTTGTATTACGCGGCTTACGGAGGAAGGCAAACATCTTATCCACAAACGCACTCACAGAGAATGTGAGCAAAAACTCGCTGAAGGCTCCGGCGGCTGTGGAGAAAAACCGTTGTAAATCCGCAGGATAGATTGAATGTTTTTTGACCAATGCTCTGCAGGCCACGGTTTCAAAGGCATTGGTGAAGGGCCGAACAGGTTATCCACAGGCGGATCAACAGTGAATGTGGATATGTGGACAGGTTGCGTCGGGGAAAATCAGAAATGTCTGACATCTCTGATCCAACGGGATCATTAGTATGCATGCCAGCCTACCGAATATACGGAGCCTGTCATGAAAGCCAGAACTCACTTCTCCAGGGACGTTGTGTTAAGAGCAAACGCCCATCTGATCCAGAAGAAAGGCCGCCCCGCCAAGCTACCCCGAGAGCTTTTGGGAATCGTCGACTACCGCCCCAGAACCGTCGAAGAAATCAGCAGCGCCTTCGCCCGGGCCTACGCGAAGCTGCGCGAGACCGAATTCTGATGACTCAGGTGGGCTACAACCACATCTATAAAGCGTTGGTTGCAGATGACAATGACATCGTAGGCAAGCTTGCGTACTCACAGTACAAGCAACAGAAGATCGAATACATCCTGTCCTTCAAGGAAAAGCACGGAGACCATCCACAGGATGCCGATCTTGAAGCATTCCATGACATATCCAACAACGCTTCAGTGCTGGAAGGCTATAGAAATCAGGCAGCACAGCTGGCTGCAGACTTCTTGAAAACATCCTTGGCTGGTGAAGCGAAAGCTATGGAAGACATGTATGCAGCTAAAGCCAGCCATGAAATACGATCCGCACATCCAGGCTTCTGGGTCGGCGTATCACAGAGCGTCATTGGCTCGGCGTGCTTCATCCTGCTGCTTGGCTGCCTCGTCTTCTTCACCTGGAGCCTGAAACAAGGCCCACGGCAGGTCATCGAGCAGGTATTCGACGTGATGATTGTCGATGCGAAGTCCAGCTCAGGCGCTATCGCCGTAGACGAACAATCGCTCTGAAACGCAAATGGCGCCACACGGGCGCCCTTACGTACCAAGAGAGAACAGCCTACCGAACCACCCCCTCCTCCACCAACAACTTCAAAATCGCCGCAGCGCCTTCCTGTGGGCTCACCCCCTTGAGCACCTGCCCTCCACCACCGCTGGCCTTGGCTGTCGCCGCTTTCATGCGATCCGCACCGCTTTTGGCCTTGATCACTTTCAGACGCTTGGGCCGCGGTTTGGCTGGGCTCAGTTCGGCGCCTGTGAATAACTCGTCGAGGGTGACATCGATGGTTTCCACGTCCAACATCCCACGTTGAGCCGGGCCATAGGCGCTCTGGCGGGGTTTGGGAGCGGCGTTATCCACAGTGGCGAGGAACGGCAGTCGCACCTTGAGGCGGCGGCGTTGGCCGCGTGGCAGAGCCTGCAGCACTTGGGCCGAACCGTTGCTCATGGATTCGACTTCGGCCATGCCCACTACCAGCGGCCAGCCAAGCTTCTCGGCGAGCAGGTAAGGCAGCATGCCGGAGCCTTCGCCGGTTTCGGCCTGGGTGCCAGCGAGCACCAGTTGTACACCGGATTCGCGGATGTAATCGGCCAGGCCCGGCAACGCGTCGGCGCCTTCGGGCTGGTCGAGCACGTGAAGCTCTTTCAGGCCCATGCCCAGATAGGCCCGCAGCGCAGGCTCTTCGGCGTTGCCGGCGTGCAGCACATGCAGGTTATCCCCAGCCAGCTGCAGCCCCAGCTCGACAGCACGGGCATCCTGTTCGGCGCGACGCGGGCGACCGGAGGTCGGGTGCGCGCCGATGGACACCAGGCTGATGACATGCAGCGCGCTTTTATCCACAGGCATTTTTTTGTCAGGCTGCATCGCGTTTTGCCTCGTTCCGGTACGCCTCGACGGCTTCAATCAGTGCATTGAGCACGTCGGCACTTTCGCCAATGACTGACAAATCAGCGCGTTTGATCATGTCGCAGGTTGGATCCAGGTTAATCGCCACCACTTTGTCGCAGGCGCCAATGCCTTGTAAGTGCTGGATCGCGCCCGAGATACCCACAGCGACATACACACGGGCCGTCACCCAAGTGCCCGATGCGCCGACCTGACGATCCCGGGTCATGAAGCCATCGTCCACCGCCACGCGGGATGCGCCTTCGGTAGCGCCCAAGGCAGCTGCGGTGCGGTGGAACAGCTCCCAGTCCTTGACGCCGTTGCCGCCAGAGAAAATGAATTCCGCTTCGGCCATGGGGATAAGTGCCGGGTCGACCGCCACTGCACCCAGATCCTCGATACGCGCCAGACTGCGAGCGATGCCTGTGGACAACTCGACCGGCAAGACCTCGTGGCGAGTTTCGCTGACCGGCTCGGCGCATTCGGCGGCGGCCAGAATCAGCCGCGACACAGGCCGCGAAAGGTCCTGCTGCCCGGCCCCGGCACGGCCTGTGGCCTGCGCACCCTTGACCTGCCAGACCCGCGTTGCCGGCCTTTCACCGATGCTCGCGGCAAAGCGGCGGCCCAGTTCGCCGCCACCAGTGCGGCTGTCGGGCAGCAGCCAGTGGCGCGGGTCGAACTGGTTATCCACAGCCCGCAAACCCTGTACGCGTTGTTCTGGCGAGTAACCGGCAAACTCGGCGCCTTCCAGCACCAGCAGGCGGTCGACGCCAGCGGTGTCGAACGCCGACTCTTTGTGCTCGCCGAACACCACCGCCAGCACCGCGCCTTCCTTGCCCGCCAGGCCATGGGCCAGGCCAAGCAAATCGCGGTCGTGGCTGCTCAGGCGGCCACCGACCATGTCCGGCACCACGGCGATGTAGAACGCAGGTTCCGCCACCTGATGCAGTGGCAGTTGCACTTCGACGGCGGCAGAGCGCTTGGTCGTTCCGCCCTGCTGCGCACCACTGCGGTCGATACGCTTGATGCCATTGGGGCCGATAAAACCGATTCCGTGCACATTCTTGCGGATGATGCCGTTGGGCCCCATCCAGCTCGCCTGTTGCGGTTGCATGGCCGCGTGCAGCGGGTGCAGGCGGTTGCGGGCGATCCACTCGGCACGAGGGTCGCGGCGGATAATGTCGCTCATCAGTGCGCCTCCGCAGGTTCACGTTTGGCTGCAGCCGGTTTGGCTGGAGCGGCTTCTTCTTCAAGCAATGCGTCGGCCACAAGTTCGGCGATGTCCTTGATCATCGGGCGTGGCTCGACCACGCCTTCGAGCATCGCGGTGCACTGTGGACAACCCACGGCCACCAGCTCGGCGCCGGTCTCGCGGATGTCTTCCATGCGCATGTCGGGAATACGCTGCTTGCCCGGAATGTCGGTGATCGGCGCGCCGCCGCCACCGCCGCAGCAGCGGGAGCGGAAACCGGAGCGCTGCATTTCCTTGACCTCGATGCCCAACGACTTGAGGACCTGACGCGGCGCTTCATATTCGCCGTTGTAACGGCCCAGGTAGCACGGGTCGTGGTAGGTCACGCTGGAACCCTTGTGCTGGCCCAGGTTCAGCGCACCGCCGCCGATCAGCTCGGCCATGTAGGTGCTGTGATGCTGCACCAGGTATTCGCCGCCGAACGCGCCGTACTCGTTTTTCAGCACGTGGAAGCTGTGCGGGTCGCAGGTCACAATGCGCTTGAAGCTGTACTTGTTCAGAGTCTGGATGTTGCGCTTGGCAAGCATCTGGAACGTCGCTTCGTCGCCCAGACGGCGGGCCACGTCACCGCTGTCGCGTTCTTCCAGGCCGAGTACGGCGAAGTCCACTTTTGCAGCCTTGAGCACTTTGACGAAGGCGCGCAGCGTGCGCTGGTTGCGCATGTCGAAGGCGCCGTCGCCGACCCAGAACAGCACGTCGGTGGTTTTCTTGTCGCTCAGCAGATTCAGATTCAGGTCAGCCGCCCAGTTCAGGCGCCCGCCGGGAGCGAAGCCGCCCGGGTTGTCGGTGGCGATGAGGTTTTCCAGCACCTCGGCGCCCTTGTTCGGGGTCGCGCCTTTTTCCAGGGTCAGGTGGCGGCGCATGTCGACGATGGCGTCCACGTGCTCGATCATCATCGGGCACTCTTCCACGCAGGCGCGGCAGGTGGTGCAGGACCACAGGGTTTCAGCGTCGACCAGGCCGTTGACGATCGGCTGATGCGGGTTGCCTTTATGTTCGCCGATGGGTTTACCCGGATACGGACTACCCGCGAATTTGGCATCGGTGCCGCCCGCCAGGCCAACGACCATGTCCTGAATCAGTTTTTTCGGGTTCAACGGCTGGCCCGCGGCAAACGCCGGGCACGCCGCTTCGCACTTGCCGCACTGCACGCAGGCATCGAAGCCCAGCAGTTGGTTCCAGGTGAAATCCTTGGGTTTTTCCACGCCCAGCGGCGCGGTCGGGTCGGCCAGGTCCAGCGGCTTGAGGCCGGTGGAGCGACCACCACCGAAACGCTCGGCGCGGCGGTGCCAGGCCAGATGCAGGGCACCGGCGAAGGCGTGCTTCATCGGCCCGCCCCAGGTCATGCCGAAGAACAACTCGGACACGCCCCACAGCACACCAATCCCGAGAATGATCGCCAACAGCCAGCCGCCGAAGCCCTCGGGAAGAATGCCCGCCACCGGCAAGGTGACCAGAAAGAACGAGCCGGAAAACGCCAGCAGGCTTTTCGGCAGACGCATCCACGGGCCTTTGGACAGACGGCTTGGCGGATTGCGACGACGCAGGTACACGAAGATGGCACCGGTGAACATCACCGCGCTCATCAACAGCAGCGCGTAGCCGAGGATGCGGTTATGCAGGCCGAATCCGTGGACCAGAATCGCCAGCACGATGGACGCCACCGCGCCACCGGCGGTGGCCACGTGGGTGTTGGCGATGTATTTGTCGCGCGCGACCACGTGGTGCAAGTCGACCATGTAGCGCTTGGGCATCGCCAGCAGCCCGCCGAGCAGGTCGACCTTGGACGCACGCCCGTTGCGCCACATGGCCACCCGCCGCAAAGCGCCCAGAACCGCCAGGGCCAGGGCTGCGAAGAGCAGGATTGGAAGAAGGGTGTTCAACATGTGGAGCTCCCAAAGACCTGAAGGTCTTGCAGGTCGAATTGCCTCACTCAGTCCCTGTGGGAGTGAGCTTGCTCGCGAATGCTTTCTGCCAGTCAGATTTGCAGCGACTGACCCACCGCTTTCGCGAGCAAGCTCGTTCCTACAGGGTTATGTGCAAGCCTTTAGAAGTCTTTGCAAAGGCGCAGCGCGTCATAGATCGCAGCGTGGGTATTACGCTGCGCCACGCAGTCACCGATGCGGAACAGCAGGTAACCGTCACCCGGCTGGCTCAACGATGGCTGCGGCTGGATCGCGAACAGGGCGTCGATGTCGATCTGGCCCTTGTTGCGCGAGCCGTCCTTGAGGCCGTAGTACAGCTCTTCGTCAGGGCGCACGCCGTTCTCGATCACCACCTGGTCGATCACCCGCTCCTCTTTGGCGCCGGTGTATTCGTTCTCCAGCACCGCCACCAGCTTGTCGCCTTCGCGGTAGACCTTCTCCAGCATCATGTCGCCAGTCATGATGATTTCTTTGGGGTACATGCTGCGGTAGTACGTCGGGAAGGACGTACCGCCCATGGCCACACCCGGTTTGATGTCGTCGGTGACGATCTCGACCTGGCTGCCTTTGTCGGCCATGAAGTCGGCCACCGACATCCCGGTGAACTCGCAGATGGTGTCGTAGACCAGCACGTTCTTGGCCGGCGCAACCTTGCCGTCCAGCACGTCCCAGCTGCTGACCACCAGCCCTTCAGCCGCGCCCCAATGCTCGTTCTGCTCGATGAACGGATGACCGCCCACCGCCAGAATCACCACGTCCGGACGCAAGTCCATGATGGTCGGGATGTCAGCCGCCGTACCCAGGCGCAGGTCGACCTTCAGGCGCGCCAGCTCCAGCTGATACCAGCGAGTGATACCGGCGATCTGGTCGCGTTGCGGCGCTTTCGACGCAGTGGTGATCTGGCCGCCAATGGCGTCTTTCTTCTCGAACAACGTCACGTCATGGCCACGCTCGGCCGAAACACGTGCTGCTTCCATCCCGGCAGGGCCGGCACCGACGATCACCACTTTGCGTTTGACGCCGGTGGTCTTCTCGATGATGTGCGGCAGGCCCATGTATTCACGGGAAGTCGCAGCGTTCTGGATGCAGAGTACGTCCAGGCCCTGGTACTGACGGTCGATGCAGTAGTTGGCACCGACGCACTGACGAATCTGGTCGACCTGGCCCATCTTGATCTTGGCGATCAAGTGCGGGTCGGCGATGTGCGCGCGGGTCATGCCGACCATGTCGACGTAGCCGCCTTCCAGAATGCGCGTGGCCTGGTTCGGGTCCTTGATGTTCTGCGCGTGCAGGACCGGCGCCTTGACCACTTCCTTGATACCGGCGGCCAGGTGCAGGAACGGCTCCGGTGGATAACTCATGTTGGGGATAACGTTGGCCAGGGTGTTGTGCGTGTCGCAGCCCGAGCCCACCACACCGATGAAGTCGATCATGCCGGTCTGGTCGTAATACTTGGCGATCTCTTTCATGTCTTCATGGCTGAGACCGTCCGGGTGGAATTCGTCACCACAGATACGCAGGCCCACGCAGAAGTCAGGGCCGACCTCTTTACGCACGGCCTTGATCACTTCCAGACCGAAACGCATGCGATTTTCGAAGCTGCCGCCCCATTCGTCGGTACGCTTGTTGACCCGCGGGCTCCAGAACTGGTCGATCATGTGCTGGTGCACCGCCGACAGCTCCACGCCGTCCAGGCCACCGGCCTTGGCGCGCGCTGCGGCGCTGGCGTAGTTGCCGATCACGCGCCAGATCTCTTCCACCTCGATGGTTTTGCAAGTCGCGCGGTGCACCGGTTCACGGATGCCCGATGGCGACATCAGGGTCGGCCAATGGTCGCCGTCCCAGCGGGAGCGGCGACCCATGTGGGTAATCTGGATCATGATCTTGGCGCCATGCTTGTGCATGGCGTCGGCCAGATTCTGGAAGTGCGGGATGATCTTGTCGGTCGCCAGGTTGACCGACTTCCACCAGCTTTGCGGGCTGTCGATCGCCACGCTCGAGGAACCGCCGCAGATGGCCAGACCGATACCGCCCTTGGCTTTCTCTTCGTAGTACTTCACATACCGGTCGGTGGTCATGCCACCGTCAGTGGCATAGACCTCGGCGTGCGCGGTGCTGAGAACGCGGTTACGGATAGTCAGTTTGCCGATTTGGATCGGCTGAAACATCGCTTCAAAAGCCATCTCACGGTCCTCGGCTTACAACGGTTTTACGACGAACAGGCCATCTTCGTGGCCCTCTTCCGATCCGCCGTAGACCTGCTCGGCCACTGTGCGAACGGAGCTGCCTTTGGCAGCGAGAATCTGGTCCATGGCACCGGCGAACCAGCCGGTGAACATATAGTCGACCTTGCGACCGACCTTGCCGTACACGTACACGAACGCGGAGTGCTCCAGCTTGACGCTGCAGGTGCCTTTATCCAGGTCGATCTCCTGGATCTTGAACAGGCCCCAGCCACGCTGCGACAGGCGGTTCATGTAGTGCTCGAACACCGCGACACCTTCGATGCCATGGCACTCGGCTTCCTTCTCGCACCAGTGCCAGGCGGACTTGTAACCGGCCTTATAGAGGATCTCGGCATAGGCTTCGGCGCCCAGCACTTCCTCGATGCCCTTGTGGTTGTTGACGAAGAAATGGCGCGGTACATACAGCATCGGCAGGGCGTCGGTGGTCCAGACACCGGTCTCGCTGTCGACTTCGATAGGCAATTGCGGGGCGATCTTGGCCATGGAAACTTAACTCCAGAAAATTTTATTGGATGCCCTCTCCGCGGACGGGAGAGGGAGAATTCAGTGCGTCAGGGGATTACTCGCCCCAAACCTCACCCAGAATGCGAACCCAGTTCTCGCCCATGATCTTGCGCACCACGCGCTCAGGGTGGCCGCGCTTGAGCAGGGTCTCGGTCAGGTTCGGGAACTCGCCGACGGTGCGGATACCCAGCGGGTTGATGATCTTGCCGAAGCTGGTCAGACGGCGGGCGTAGCCCTTGTCGTGGGTCAGGTATTCGAAGAAGTCCTGGCCGTGGCCCTGGGTGAAGTCGGTGCCGATGCCGATGGCGTCTTCACCGATGATGTTCATCACGTATTCGATGGCTTCGGCGTAGTCGTCGATGGTCGAATCGATGCCCTTGGCCAGGAACGGGGCGAACATGGTCACGCCGACGAAACCGCCGTGATCGGCGATGAATTTCAGCTCGGCGTCGGACTTGTTGCGTGGGTGTTCTTTGAGGCCCGATGGCAGGCAGTGGGAATAGGTCACCGGCTTCTTGGATTCGAGGATGACTTCCTCGGAGGTTTTGGAGCCGACGTGGGACAGGTCGCACATGACGCCAACGCGGTTCATTTCCGCGACGATTTCACGACCGAAGCCCGACAGGCCGCCGTCGCGCTCGTAGCAGCCGGTGCCGACCAGGTTCTGGGTGTTGTAGCACATCTGCACGATGCCCACGCCCAGTTGCTTGAAGATCTCGACGTAGCCGATCTGGTCTTCGAACGCGTGGGCGTTCTGGAAACCGAAGAGGATGCCGGTCTTGCCCTGCTTCTTGGCTTCGCGGATGTCGGCGGTGGTGCGCACTTGCATGACCAGGTCGCTGTTTTCACGAATCAGTTTCTGGCTGGAAGCAATGCTGTTGACGGTCTGCTGAAACCCTTCCCAAACCGACACGGTGCAGTTGGCCATCGTCAGGCCACCTTTGCGCATGTCCTCGAACAGCTCACGGTTCCATTTGGCAATGATCAGACCGTCGATAACGATGCTGTCGGCGTGCAATTCGGCTGGGCTCATCAGGCTGTCCCCTATAGGTTGTTCTACGCCGAAACGTCTGCCGGCGCTTTGGGGCCAGCATATGCCTGTGGGTCGGACGGGCCGGATGCAAAAACGACAAGGGAATTGCCGAAAGCGTCAAGAAACGACAAAGGGCGACTGCGGGCGTCTGCCACCTGCGTTTGATAACTGTTCTTTGCCGCGCGCATGGGCGAGAATCCACCGCATCACTGAATCGGGAAGCCCCAATGAAGACGATTTTTCTGGCACTCGCTCTATTCGCGACAGGCGCGCACGCAGCGGCCAATCCGGATGCCACTCCCTGCGATGGCGTGGACGAGGACAAACAGACGCTGGAATGCTCGGTGTACAGCCGCGACACGGCGGTCAAACTGCTGGATGAGAACTTCCAGAACCTGGAAGAGCGCGTGAATACCCAGTTCGGCGCGAACAAAGCCCAGGCCAACGAATTCATCGCCAAGCTGAAAACCGCCCAGGACGCCTGGAAAAAACTGCGCGACGCCGATTGTGCGGTCGAAGTATTCCCGGCCAAGCCCGGCACCCAGGAGTTCAACATCGGCCAGAACGACTGCCTGGCGCGCATGAGCGACGAGCGTTCCGAGTATCTGGAAAGCATCGCGCAGTCCGAATAACGACGGGATGGGTTAACCTGACGCCCTTTTGCAACGGGCTCAAGGTCAGCACATGAACATCTGCGGCGTAGAAATCAAAGGCAGCGAAGCCATTTTCGCTGTCGCCACTCGCGCATCCGGCGCCCTCGAATCGCTGCCGCTGGCGGTCAAGAAAATCGCCCTGGAAGACGATGACGAAGCCTCGAACGTCAAGATCTTCGCCGGCCAGATCGCGACCTTCGTTCGGGAACACGCCATCACCCAAATCGCCATCAAGAAACGCAGCAAGAAAGGCGAATTCGCTGGCGGCCCCACCACTTTCAAGATCGAGACGGTTTTCCAGTTGCTGGAAGGTTGCGAGGTGGTGCTGCTTTCGCCCCAGACGCTGACGGCCCAGGCCAAGAAGCACAACATCGAACCGCCTGCCTCGCTGAACAAGTATCAGCACGAGGCGTACAAGGCGGCGTGCGCGGCGTTGATGAAGGGCGTGAAGTAACCCGCAATCCCACCTGTAGGAGCGAATTCATTCGCGAATAATGGATCAGTCGATAGAGATGTGTCGCCTAATCGGCCTTCGCGAATGAAGTGGAGCGCCACCCCGGTCGCTCCTACAGAGGTCCGCGTTGTTTCAGATCATTCTGTCGCGGCAGGGATCGTCTTCGCTTCTCGCCCCACCCGCCCCCGATCCTCCCGCGGGCACACCACAAACCGCGCTTTGTAGCTGCGGGTGAAATACGAAGGCGACTCGAACCCGCAGGCGATGCTCACCTCCAGCACGCTCATATCGCTCTGGCGCAGCAGCTGCCGAGCTTTTTCCAGGCGCAGGCCGAGGTAGAAATTGCTTGGCGTGTCGTTCAGGTGCAGACGGAACAGCCTCTCCAGCTGACGCCGGGTGACCTGGATGCCGTCGGCCAACTCCAGCGTGCTCAGGGGCGGCTCGGTGTTCTGCTCCATCACTCCGATCACCTGCACCAACTTCTTGTTGTTGATGCCATAACGCGTGGCGATCTGCATGCGCTGGTGGTCCTTGCGCTGGCGGATGCGCCCCAGCACGAACTGCTCGGACACCTTGATCGCCAGATCAGGGCCGTGGGACTGGCCGATCAGGTCGAGCATCAGGTCGATCGACGCGGTGCCGCCCGCCGAGCTGATGCGGCGACGGTCGATCTCGAACAGCTCCTGGGTGGCCAACAGTTGCGGGAAGGTCTCCTTGAACGCGTCCAGCGCCTCCCAGTGCAGGGTCAGGCGATACCCCTCCAGCAGACCGGCCTCGGCCAGCACGAAACTGCCGGTATCGATGGCGCCCAGGGTCACGCCTTCCAGATCCAGGCGCCGCAGCCAGTGCTCCAGGGTCGAGGTATAGAACTGCAGTGGCTCGCCGCTGGCCATCACGCAAAGCGTCGCGCCTTTCTTCAGGGGTTCGAGCGCGGCATCGGCGTTGACCGACATGCCGTTGCTGGCGATCACCGGGCCGCCGTCGATGCTCAGGATGTGCCAGCGATACAACTCGCCACCAAACCGGTTCGCCGCCCGCAACGGCTCGATGGCCGAGACGAAGCCCATCATGGAGAAGCCGGGCATGAGCAGAAAGTAGAAATCCTGGGACATCGTTAAGTAATACCTTGAGAACGACGCTGGCCATGTAGGAGCGCGCTTGCCCGCGATTGCGATCTGTCTGAAACAAATATGACAACAGACACACCGCAATCGCGGGCAAGCGCGCTCCTACAGTTCTGATGGCCTATGAGATACACCCCTTCCCAAACCTGAGCAACAGCACAGGTCGCTACCGTGCAAGAGCTTGTCGCCGCTGTGCGTTTTGACGGGCCCTGGGCTGCGTAGCTTTGCACCTCAAAAGCGGGCGGCAAAAGCCCGCGTCTCGCAAACGGCCTGCAAGGAACCTCTCTCATGAATCACGACGTCATCATCACCTGCGCACTGACCGGTGCTGGCGACACGACCGGGAAAAGCCATCTGGTCCCGATCACTCCGAAACAGATCGCAGAGGCCGCCGTGGAGGCCGCCAAGGCGGGCGCGACGGTGGTGCATTGCCATGTGCGCGACCCGCAGACCGGCAAGTTCAGCCGCGACGTGGAACTGTACCGCGAGACCATGGACCGCATTCGCGAGGCGGACATCGACATCATCGTCAACCTGACCGCAGGCATGGGTGGCGATCTGGAAATCGGCCCGGGCGAGCGTCCGACCGACTTCGGCCCGGCCACCGACCTGGTCGGCCCGCTGGCGCGCCTGGCCCATGTCGAGGCGCTGCTGCCGGAAATCTGCACGCTGGATTGCGGCACCCTCAACTTCGGTGACGGCGACACCATCTACGTCTCGACCCCTGCGCAACTGCGCGCGGGCGCCAAGCGCATTCAGGAACTGGGCGTGAAGGCCGAGCTGGAGATCTTCGACACCGGCCACCTGTGGTTCGCCAAGCAGATGATGAAAGAAGGCCTGCTGGACAACCCGCTGTTCCAGCTGTGCCTGGGCATCCCGTGGGGCGCGCCCGCCGACACCACCACCATGAAAGCGATGGTCGACAACCTGCCAGCCGACGTGGTCTGGGCCGGTTTCGGCATCGGCCGCATGCAGATGCCGATGGCGGCGCAAGCGGTGCTGCTCGGCGGCAACGTGCGGGTCGGGCTGGAAGACAACATCTGGCTGGACAAGGGCGTGCTGGCCAGCAATGGCGCGCTGGTGGAACGTGCCACCGAGATCATCACCCGCATGGGCGCCCGGGTCATGACCCCGGCCGAAGGCCGCGCGAAGATGGGTCTGAAGAAGCGGTTCTGACCCTCGCCACACATCTCCCCGTGTAGGAGCGAATTCATTCGCGAAGCGTCGGCACATTCAACATCTATGGTGCCTGACACACCGCGTTCGCGAGCAAGCTCACTCCTACAAGGTCCTGCGAATTTATTTGAGTGAACGACATGACCTTCATCACCGAAATCAAAACCTTCGCCGCGCTGGGTAGCGGTGTCATCGGCAGCGGCTGGGTTGCCCGTGCGCTGGCCAACGGCCTGGACGTCATCGCCTGGGACCCTGCGCCAGGCGCCGAAGCCGCGCTGCGTCAGCGGGTCGCCAAAGCCTGGCCGGCACTCGAACAGAAAGGCCTGGCCGCCGGCGCTTCGCAGGACCGCCTGCGTTTCGTGGCGACCATCGAAGAATGCGTGCGCGACGCCGACTTCATTCAGGAAAGCGCCCCCGAGCGTCTGGAACTCAAACTCGACCTGCACAGCAAAATCAGCGCCGCGGCCAAGCCCAATGCACTGATCGGCTCCAGCACCTCGGGCCTGCTGCCGTCGGAGTTCTACGAGAGCGCCACGCACCCTGAACGCTGCGTGGTCGGCCATCCGTTCAACCCGGTTTACCTGCTGCCGCTGGTGGAAGTGGTCGGCGGCAAAAACACCGCACCCGAAGCCGTTCAGGCTGCGATCAAGGTGTACGAGTCGCTGGGTATGCGCGCCCTGCACGTGCGCAAGGAAGTGCCGGGGTTCATTGCTGACCGTTTGCTCGAAGCGCTGTGGCGCGAGGCTTTGCACCTGGTCAACGACGGCGTGGCCACCACCGGCGAGATCGACGACGCGATCCGTTTCGGCGCAGGCCTGCGCTGGTCGTTCATGGGCACCTTCCTGACCTACACCCTGGCGGGCGGCGATGCGGGCATGCGTCACTTCATGGCGCAGTTCGGCCCGGCATTACAACTGCCGTGGACCTACCTGCCAGCGCCTGAACTGACCGACAAGCTGATCGACGACGTGGTCGAAGGCACCAGCGAACAGCTCAGCACCCACAGCATCTCGGCGCTGGAGCGCTATCGCGATGACTGCCTGCTGGCGGTGCTGGAAGCGGTGAAGAAGACCAAGGAAAAGCACGGGATGGCGTTTAGCGATTAACCCCGGCCCGCGAATGTTTACGACCGTAGCAGCACGGCTTGCTGGCGGGAGCGATTTCAAGAACGCCCCGCCGGCAAGCCGTGCTGCTACGGGTCCGGTTTTGACAAGGAGACTTGCATGCCCGCCCTGATCACATACCAAACCCCGGTTCTCAAGGACTGGGTCGACTACAACGGCCATCTGCGCGATGCGTTTTATCTGCTGATCTTCAGCTACGCCACCGACGCCTTCATGGATCGCATCGGCCTTTCCAGCGATGACCGCGACGCCTCAGGCCATTCGCTGTTTACCCTGGAGGCACACATCAACTACCTGCATGAGGTCAAACTCGACGAGCAGGTTGAAGTGCGCACACAGATCGTCGCCCATGATCGCAAGCGCGTGCAGCTCTATCACAGCCTGTACAAGGCCGGCGGCGATGAAGAACTGGCCGCCAGCGAACAGATGTTGCTGCATGTGGACATGTCAGGCCCGAAATCGGCGCCGTTCAGTGAGCAGTCGCTCGAAGCCTTGCGCCAGCTCACCGAAGCGCAGAGCGACCAGCCTGCACCGGCGTACGTCGGTCGCATCATCGGCCTGCCAAGCCAAGCGTGATCTACCGGTCGACGCCAAATCTGTGGGAGTGAGCTTGCTCACGAAAGCGCCCGGGCATTCCCACACATGCGTGTTGCCGGATAGACCGTATTCGTGAGCAAGCTCACTCCCACACAAGCAGGGCGCCATATACCACCTCAACCCTGCGAAACAAAAAAGCCCGCATCGCTGCGGGCTTTTTCGTTACTGGTGACCGATCAAAAAATGATCAGTTAACCTTGGCGTTCAACTCGCCTTTGGCGTAACGCTCGAACATGCGCTCCAAGGAGATCGGCTTGATCTTCGAAGCGTTGCCAGCGGTGCCGAAGGCTTCGTAACGGGCGATGCAGACGTCGCGCATGGCCGCTACGGTTTTTGCCAGGTACTTGCGTGGGTCGAATTCGGCCGGGTTCTTGGCCATGAATTCGCGGATGGCACCGGTGGACGCCAGACGCAGGTCGGTGTCGATGTTGACCTTGCGCACGCCGTGCTTGATGCCTTCAACGATTTCTTCGACCGGCACACCGTAGGTTTCTTTGATGTCGCCGCCGTACTCGTTGATGATCTTCAGCCATTCCTGTGGAACGGACGAGGAACCGTGCATCACCAGGTGAGTATTCGGGATGCGTTTGTGGATTTCCTTGATGCGCTCGATCGCCAGGATGTCGCCGGTAGGCGGCTTGGTGAACTTGTACGCACCGTGGCTGGTGCCGATGGCGATGGCCAGGGCGTCCACGTTGGTTTTCTTGACGAAGTCGGCGGCTTCTTCAGGGTCGGTCAGCATCTGGCTGTGGTCCAGAACGCCTTCGGCGCCAACGCCGTCTTCTTCACCAGCCATGCCGGTTTCCAGCGAACCCAGAACACCCAGCTCACCTTCTACCGAAACGCCGCAGGCGTGAGCCATGGCGACAACGCGCTGAGTTACGTCAACGTTGTACTCGTAGGTGGTCGGGGTCTTGCCGTCGACGCCCAGCGAGCCGTCCATCATCACCGAGCTGAAGCCCAGTTGCATGGAGCGCTGGCAGATGTCAGGGCTGGTGCCGTGGTCCTGGTGCATGACCACCGGGATGTGCGGGAACTCTTCGATCGCCGCCAGGATCAGGTGGCGCAGGAACGGGGCGCCGGCGTATTTACGCGCACCGGCCGAAGCCTGAACGATCACCGGGGAATCGGTCTTGTCGGCCGCTTCCATAATGGCGCGCATCTGTTCCAGGTTGTTCACGTTGAAGGCTGGAACGCCGTAGCCGAATTCGGCGGCGTGGTCCAACATCTGGCGCATGCTGATAAGTGCCATTGTCTGTCTCTCTCCCGGTAGGGTCGTTAATCGCGTGTGCCTGCCGTAACGGCAGCTTTCAAATTATAGGGGCGCACTGCAAAGGCGCCCGGTGCTGCATCGGTTGGATCGCGTAACGCGCTGAGTTAATGCTCAGGGCGCCTTGCAGCCACGACCGATCAAATCGTTGGTAGCGTCCCAGTAGACCAGGCCTTCGCTGCCTTTGTTGTCGAACGCCAGGACGCCGTTGCTGTACAACGCGCCGCTTGCGCCGGGCGCTGCCTGCAGGCGGAATACCTGCTCGCTCTGGTTCAGGCGTACATCGACCTCTTTTTTCGCGGGGTCGGCGTAACGCCAGTAAACCTCGGCCTTGCTGTCGCAGACCCAGTGGGTCCAGGCAGCGGCCGGTTCGGAAGCCTTCATGCTGGCGCAACCGCCCAGCAGCATCAGTGTCGCAAGGGCAATCAAGCCTTTCATTACCACTCCTGGATCCCCTGCCGGGCGAGGCTCGCGCCACGCCCGGTACGCCCGGGGCCGTTCTGTTTCAGATGTGCCAGCGCGCTGTCAGTTCAGATTCAGCGACAGGCAACAGGCCCGACAGCGGGCATGAAATCGTACTTTTCCCAGACTTCAGGACCGCCACGCTTGTAAACGATCGGTACGGTTTCAGCCTGCCAACCGGCCTGATAGCAGCTGACCTGAAGCTGCTCGCCAGCGCCCTCGGGCGCCGCTTGAGCTTCGGGCTTGCCTGCGCAGCCGACCAGCAAACCCGCCAAGATTAGCAGCGGTAATGGCTTGACCATCTCACTCCCCTTCACCACGGCCCGATAGTCAGGCCTTGGCGCGTTGTTCCAGAACTTCCACGGCAGGCAATACCTTAGTCAGGCCTTGGCGCGTTGTTCCAGAACTTCCACGGCAGGCAATACCTTGCCCTCGACGAACTCGAGGAACGCGCCGCCACCGGTGGAGATGTAGGAGATCTTCTCGCCTACAGCGTATTTGTCGATAGCCGCCAGAGTATCGCCGCCGCCGGCAATGGAGAAGGCCGAGCTGTCGGCAATCGCCTGGGCCAGCACTTTGGTGCCGTTGCCGAACTGGTCGAATTCGAACACACCGACCGGACCGTTCCACAGAATAGTCTTGGAAGATTTCAACAAGTCGGCGAACTGAGCGGCGGTTTTCGGGCCGATGTCCAGGATCATGTCGTCATCGGCCACTTCGTCGATGGATTTGACGGTGGCTTCGGCGTCGGCAGCGAAAGCCTTGGCGACCACCACATCAACCGGCAGTGGCACGCTGACCTTGGCGGCGATGGCGCGGGCGGTGTCCAGCAGATCAGGCTCGTACAGCGACTTGCCGACCTTGTGGCCAGCAGCAGCCAGGAAGGTGTTGGCGATGCCGCCACCGACGATCAGTTGATCGCACTTCTCGCTCAGGCTGTTGAGCACGTCCAGCTTGGTGGAGACCTTGGAACCCGCAACGATGGCGGCCATCGGCTTGGCCGGGTTGCCCAAAGCCTTGCCCAGTGCGTCCAGCTCGGCAGCCAGCAGTGGGCCAGCAGCGGCCACCTTGGCGAACTTGGCCACGCCGTGGGTCGAGCCTTCGCCGCGGTGAGCGGTGCCGAAAGCGTCCATCACGAACACGTCGCACAGCGCGGCGTATTTCTGCGCCAGCTCGTCGGCGTTCTTCTTCTCGCCCTTGTTGAAGCGCACGTTTTCGAACAGCACGATGTCGCCCGCAGCAACCGAGACGCCATCCAGGTACTCGGCGACCAGCGGCACTTCACGGCCCAGCGCCTTGCTCAGGTAGTCGGCCACCGGCTTGAGACTGTTTTCGGCCGAGAATTCGCCTTCGGTCGGGCGGCCCAGGTGCGAGCAGACCATGACAGCCGCGCCCTTCTCCAGCGCCAGCTTGATGGTGGGCAGCGACGCGAGGATGCGTGCGTCGCTGGTGACGACACCATCCTTGACCGGGACGTTGAGGTCTTCGCGGATCAATACGCGCTTACCCTTGAGGTCGAGGTCGGTCATCTTCAACACGGTCATGAGGTGTTCCCTGTTCTTACTGTTGTTTATGGATACTGCGCAGATAGTGATCTGCGACGTCCAGCATTCGGTTGGCAAAACCCCATTCGTTGTCGAACCACGCCAGCACGTTGACCAGCCGCGGACCGGAAACCCGGGTCTGGCTGGCGTCGATGATGGCCGAATGAGGGTCGTGGTTGAAATCACAACTGGCGTGCGGCAACTCGGTATAGGCCAAAAGCCCCTTGAGCGGGCCGCGGGTGGCGGCCTCGCGCAGAATCCGGTTGATCTCGACCGCGTCGGTATCGCGTCCCACCTGCATGGTGATGTCCAGGCAGGAAACGTTCACCGTCGGCACACGAACTGCTTTGGCCTGAATTCGGCCGGCAAGTTCCGGAAGCAGCCGCTCGATGCCGCGCGCCAGACCAGTGGACACCGGAATGATCGACTGGAAGGCCGAGCGCGTGCGGCGCAGGTCTTCGTGATGATAGGCGTCGATCACCGGCTGGTCGTTCATCGCCGAGTGAATCGTGGTGATGGTGACGTACTCCAGGCCCAGCTCGCGGTCGAGCAGGTCCAGCAGTGGCACGCTGCAGTTGGTGGTGCAGGACGCGGCAGACACCAGCAGCTCGTCGCCGGTCAGGTTCTGCTGGTTGATGCCGTACACGATGGTGGCGTCGACATCCGCCTCGCTCGCCATCGGGTGGGAAAACAGCACACGCGGTGCGCGAGCCGCCAGAAAGCGCTCGCCGTCGGCGCGGGTGTGATAGACACCCGAACACTCGATCACCAGATCGACGCCCAACTCGTTCCAGTCGATGCCTTCCGGCGTCTCACTGCGAAACACTTTGATGACGTGATCGTTGATGTGCAGAAAATCGCCCTCGACCCGCACATCACCGGGAAACCGGCCGTGTGTGGAGTCGAAGCGCGTGAGGTATTCGAGGCTGGCCATGTCGGCCAGGTCGTTGATCGCCACCACTTCAAAGCCCGCCTTCGCCCCGCGCTCGCACAGCGCGCGCAGCACGCAGCGACCGATACGACCGTAACCGTTGAGGGCAACTTTATAAGGGCGTGACTCTGGCATGAAGGGTTCTCGGTTTTAAATGACACAAAGAACCTGTGGGAGCGAGCTTGCTCGCGAATGGGATGACGCGGTGTCATGCATACACACCGCAACATCCTTGGCGCCTGAACGGGCACCTTCGCGAGCAAGCTCGCTCCCACAGTTGCTACTAAAGCATGAGACCGCTATTAGTCTTCCAGCAGCTCTTCAGCCGTGGCAAGGACGTTTTCCAGCGTGAATCCGAACTCTTCGAACAGCGCAGGCGCAGGCGCCGACTCGCCGAAGGTGGTCATGCCGATCACGCGGCCTTCCAGGCCCACGTACTTGTACCAGTAGTCGGCGTGGGCGGCTTCGATGGCGATGCGCGCGCTGACTTCAAGTGGCAGAACCGACTGCTTGTACAGCGCGTCCTGGCTTTCGAACACGCTGGTGCATGGCATGGAAACCACACGCACGTTCTTGCCGTCGGCGGTCAGTTTGTCGAACGCCTGAACAGCCAGACCGACTTCGGAACCGGTGGCGATCAGGATCAGGTCAGGCTCGCCGTTGCAGTCACGCAGCACGTAGCCACCACGGTTGATGTTCTCCAGTTGCAGCGCATCGCGAGCCTGGTGCGGCAGGTTCTGGCGGGAGAAGATCAGCGCCGACGGGCCGTCGTTGCGCTCAATGGCGTGTTTCCAGGCCACTGCCGATTCCACGGCATCGGCCGGACGCCAGGTGTCCAGGTTCGGCGTGGAACGCAGGCTGGTCAGCTGCTCGATCGGCTGGTGAGTCGGGCCGTCTTCGCCCAGGCCGATAGAGTCGTGGGTGAACACATACAGGACGCGCTTCTTCATCAGCGCCGACATGCGCACCGCGTTGCGGGCGTATTCCATGAAGATCAGGAAGGTCGCGCCGTAGGGCACGAAGCCGCCGTGCAGGGCGATACCGTTCATGATCGCGCCCATGCCGAACTCACGCACACCGTAGTGCAGGTAGTTGCCGCTGGCGTCTTCGCCGGTGATGGACTTGCAGCCTTTCCAGATGGTCAGGTTGGAGCCGGCCAGGTCAGCCGAACCGCCGAGGAATTCAGGCAGCAGCGGGCCGAAGGCGCTCAGGGCGTTCTGGCTGGCTTTACGGCTGGCGATGGTCTCGGCCTTCTCGTTGACTTGCGCAACATAGGCAGCGGCTTTCTCGGAGAAGTCAGCCGGCAGCTCGCCGCTCATGCGACGGACCAGCTCGTTGGCCAGCTCAGGGAACGCAGCGGAGTAGGCAGCGAAACGCTGATCCCACTCGGCTTCGGTCGCCAGGCCTTTTTCCTTCGCGTCCCACTCTTTGTAGATGTCGGCCGGGATTTCGAACGGGCCGTGGGTCCACTTCAGAGCCGCGCGGGTCAGGGCGATTTCGTCGTTGCCCAGCGGCGCGCCGTGGCACTCTTCCTTGCCCTGCTTGTTCGGCGAGCCGAAGCCGATGGTGGTCTTGCAGCAGATCAGGGTCGGCTTGTCGCTCTTGCGAGCGGTGTCGATGGCGGTCTTGATCTCCTCGGCGTCATGGCCGTCGACGTTACGGATCACCAGCCAGCCGTAGGATTCGAAACGCTTCGGCGTGTCATCGGTGAACCAGCCTTCGACTTCACCGTCGATGGAGATGCCGTTGTCGTCGTAGAAAGCGATCAGCTTGTTCAGGCGCAGGGTACCGGCCAACGAAGCGACTTCGTGGGAAATACCTTCCATCATGCAGCCATCACCCATGAACACGTAGGTGTGGTGGTCGACGATATTGTGGCCTGGACGGTTGAATTGTGCAGCCAGGGTCTTCTCGGCAGCGGCGAAGCCCACGGCGTTGGCGAAACCCTGACCCAGCGGGCCGGTGGTGGTTTCGACGCCCGGCGTGTAGCCGTATTCAGGGTGGCCCGGGGTGCGGCTGTGCAGTTGACGGAAGTTTTTCAAATCGTCGATCGACAGGTCGTAACCGGTCAGGTGCAGCAGCGAGTAGATCAGCATCGAGCCGTGGCCGTTGGACAGGATGAACCGGTCACGGTCGGCGAACAGCGGGTTGCTCGGGTTGTGTTTCAGATAGTCGCGCCACAGGACTTCAGCGATATCCGCCATGCCCATCGGGGCTCCTGGGTGGCCGCTGTTGGCCTTTTGCACGGCATCCATGCTGAGGGCACGAATGGCATTGGCACGCTCACGACGGCTGGGCATCGCTGATCTCCTGAGGCAAGAAGTGGGATCGGAAAAAGGCGGCCATTTTCCCTCAGGCACCGCCCCGGGGGCAATCACAGATACAGCCCGAAGCACGATTTTCCTGCCTTGCAGGCGATTTTTCTTTCAGAACAAGGGCCTTGCGCCCGCAAACGGCAGGATCACGGCGCCAGCCCGTCGCCACCCATCGAGCAATATCAAAACTTTTTGATATTGCCCTTGCAGCATCCCGAATCGGTATCTAGACTGCCAGCCCTATGAATATCCCTGCATCCGTCATCAGCCCCGAGCAAAGCGACGAACTGGCCGCCCTGTGCAAGGCCGGTGGCGATCCGTTGCGGCTGAACGTGTTGCGGGCGCTGTCCAACGATTCGTTCGGCGTGCTGGAACTGGCGCAGATCTTCGCCATTGGTCAGTCCGGCATGAGCCATCACCTCAAGGTGCTGGCCCAGGCCGACCTGGTGGCCACTCGCCGCGAAGGCAACGCGATCTTCTACCGCCGCGCCCTGCCTCACACCGGGCATCTGGGCGGCAAGCTGCATGCGGCGCTGCTCGAGGAAGTCGACGAACTGACGCTGCCGGCCGACGTGCAGGCGCGCATTGGCCTGGTTCATCGCCAGCGCGCCAACGCCAGCCAGGACTTCTTCGCCCGCACCGCCGAAAAATTCCGTGCCCAACAGGACCTGATCGCAGGCCTTGCGCAATACCGCGACAGCCTGCTGTCGCTGCTGGACAAACTGGGTTTCGACGCCAACGCCACGGCAGTGGAAGTCGGCCCCGGCGATGGCGGCTTTCTGCCGGATCTGGCGCAGCGCTTCGCCCATGTCACCGGGCTGGACAACAGCCCGGCCATGCTCGAGCTCGCGCAGGGTCTGTGCAGGCAGAAGGCGCTGGTCAATGTCGAGCTCAAACTGGCCGACGCCTTGACCGACGCTAATGTTTCGGCCGATTGCGTCGTCTTGAATATGGTGCTTCATCATTTTGCAGCGCCGGCCGAAGCACTCAAACAACTGGCCAACCTGTTGCGTCCGGGCGCAAGCCTTCTGGTGAC
Organism: Pseudomonas sp. 2; assembly: GCF_056627435.1. Classification (NCBI taxonomy): domain Bacteria; kingdom Pseudomonadati; phylum Pseudomonadota; class Gammaproteobacteria; order Pseudomonadales; family Pseudomonadaceae; genus Pseudomonas; species Pseudomonas sp. 2. The sequence goes on along the minus strand of NZ_JBWXNG010000008.1, from coordinate 110,639 downwards.
AGAGTTGTGCAGCCATGACCAGAGCTGGGCAAAGGAAGCCTGTGGCGACCTCTGGTTGGGTTTCGAACAGGAAGACCTGGCCCGTTGGGCCATCGCTGCGGGGCTGATCCCCGGAGAAAGTCTGTACATAGGTTTACGCAATGGTTTCCAGATTCAGGTCCGCCACTTTCAGCGGCCGGCTGGCGACACACTCCATCGGTAACACAGGAAAATTGTCGAGATGAGCGAATACTCCCTTTTCACCTCCGAGTCCGTGTCCGAAGGGCATCCGGACAAAATCGCCGACCAGATCTCCGATGCGGTACTGGACGCCATTATTGCCCAGGACAAACACGCCCGCGTGGCCGTGGAAACCCTGGTCAAGACCGGCGTTGCCATCGTGGCAGGCGAAGTCACCACCAGCGCGTGGGTTGACCTGGAGCAGATCGTTCGCGACGTCATCAGCGACATCGGCTACACCAGCTCCGACGTCGGCTTCGACGGCGCCACCTGCGGCGTGATGAACATCATCGGCAAGCAGTCCCCTGACATCAACCAGGGCGTTGACCGCGCCAAGCCTGAAGATCAGGGCGCCGGCGACCAGGGCCTGATGTTCGGCTACGCCAGCAACGAAACCGCCGAACTGATGCCGGCGCCGATCGCGTTCTCGCACCAACTGGTTCAGCGCCAGGCCGAAGCCCGCAAATCCGGCCTGCTGCCTTGGCTGCGTCCAGACGCCAAATCCCAGGTCACCTGCCGCTATGAAAACGGCATCGTGGTCGGCATCGACGCGGTAGTCCTGTCCACTCAGCACAACCCTGAAGTGTCCTACGCCGACCTGCGCGAAGGCGTGATGGAACTGATCGTCAAGAACGTCCTGCCAGCCAACCTGCTGCACAAGGACACCCAGTTCCACATCAACCCGACTGGCCAGTTCATCATCGGCGGCCCGGTGGGCGACTGCGGCCTGACCGGTCGCAAGATCATCGTCGACAGCTACGGCGGCATGGCTCGCCACGGTGGCGGCGCGTTCTCCGGCAAGGACCCGTCCAAGGTTGACCGTTCGGCTGCCTACGCCGGCCGCTACGTGGCCAAGAACATCGTCGCAGCGGGCCTTGCCGAGCGCTGCGAGATTCAAGTGTCCTACGCCATCGGCGTCGCCCAGCCGACCTCGATCTCGCTGAACACTTTCGGCACCGGCAAGATCAGCGATGACAAGATCATCAAACTGGTCCGCGAGCACTTCGACCTGCGTCCATACGCAATCACCAAAATGCTCGACCTGCTGCACCCGATGTACCAGGAAACCGCAGCCTACGGCCACTTCGGCCGCACGCCGCAAACCAAGACCGTGGGCGAAGACACCTTCACCACGTTCACCTGGGAAAAAACCGACCGCGCCGACGCACTGCGCGCTGCTGCAGGCCTGTAATACGGCTTAGCGGCTCCGGTTGAAGAAAAGCCCCTGGCGATATGAGTCGTCGGGGGCTTTTTCGTTGAAGCTTGATGCACTCCGTAGCAGCACGGCTTGCCGGCGGGTCGGTCTGTCTGCGACGAAACATTCGCCTGACACACCGCTCCCGCCGGCAAGCCGTGCTGCTACGGGATTGGGGCGCGACGACCTCTTTGCGTCTGATCAATGACACATCCGCGCACATAACCAGCCCAGATCCTGTAGGACCTTTCTGAATTTACTCGCTATCCTCCCCGGCGCGTTGCGGCACTGGGGATGAGCGCCTACTCTGCGGCCCGTCGCTGATGTTCAGCGACCGGCTTTGACAGGCCGGAACCAATCTACGTAACGCAATGGTCTCCGACAGATCGATGATCTGGCGGTAGTGCTATGGCGGCCGTACGTGGGGCACATTCGTGTGCGCCAGTTTGGTTGGTTACTGGTCTGTCAACCCGCGTACAGCTGCCACCTTTCCCGATTGACAGCGGCTTGTGGCGGCCCAACCAATCAATGGAATGTAATCATGATCAGATCCACGCCGCATCCGCCTACCATACCTGTCACTAAATTCATCCCCTTCGGCGTCAACCTCGGCACCAGCAGCCTGTTCTGCGTCCAGCCCGGGGTGAGTGTCGAAGACGCCCTGGTTCTCGTTTCCGAATACCTCAACTGCGCGGCCGCCACCGCTTATGAATCAGCGGAAAACGCCTCGAACGAATTCCGCCCACTGGCCCGCTCCGTGGTGCATCAGATCGAAGCGGCCAAGGCGCTGGTCGAGGCTTCCATCGCGGGCCTAAGCGATACCCTACGCCACAGCCAATAAGCAAGGCACAGTCCCACTTCTGTAGGAGCGAATTCATTCGCGAAAAATGGATCAGGCGATAGAGGTGTATCGCCTGATCGGCCATTCGCGAATGAAGTGGAGCGCCACCCCGGTCGCTCCTACAGGGGGATTCGCGTTAGCTCAGCCGCGCCGCGCCACCAGCAAGAACGACGCGGCGCTGGCCAGCAGGCCGGCGCAGATCCGGTTGAACAGCCGCTTGCCGCTGGGTTTGGCGAACAGACGTCGCGCGTAGATGCCCATGTAGCAATACAGGGCGATGGCGATGCACTCCAGGGCCAGAAACATCGCGCCCAGTTGTGCGAATTGAGTGGTGATCACGCCAGAGTGGTCGACGAATTGAGGCAGGAATGCCGTAAACAGCAGAATCGCCTTGGGGTTGCCGATCGCTACCAGAAACTCCTGCCGCGCCAGGCGTCCCAGGCCGATCTGGCTCTGCGCTTGATCCATGTGTGCGTCGCCCTTTGCCCGCCACAGTTGCAGCGCCAGATAAAACAGATAGGCCGCACCGACCAGCTTGATCGCATGGAACAACAGCTCGGAGGTGTGCAGCACGGCGGTCAGCCCCACCGCGGCCAGGGCGATCATGATCGCGAACGCCAACAACCGCCCCACGCCGCCGCTGCAGGCACGGACAAAGCCGTAGCGTGAAGCGTTGCTGATCGACAGCAGGTTGTTCGGGCCGGGGGCCATGTTCAGGGCGAAGCAGGCGGGAATGAAAACCAGAAGGGTCGAGAGGTTCATGGTGTACGTCCTTATTGTTTTGGGCGCGGTGCAGAACGTGCATTGTGCGCCTGCGAGCCACGGGCTCAAGGGACAGTCAGGTGGCGATAACGCGCCGGACTGTACCGGTCCCTGAAAAGCCCGGTAACCAGACCATCCGCCCCACTCTCGTACGAGCACCTAGCCTGAACATTCATACCTTCAGGCAAGGACGCTTCGATGCTGTTTTTTCTACGCGCCATGATCGCTGTACTGATGAGTGTTCCATTCCAGTTCGCCCACGCTCAGGCCTGCCCATCGTGGCCAGCAAACCAGGCCAATACTGAAATCCAGGCGCTGCAAACAAGGATCGACCGCTGGAACGACGCCTATCACCGCGAAGGGGTGTCGCTGGTGGCTGACGAGCTGTTCGACCAGTCGCTGAGCCGGCTTTCTCATCTGCGCAGATGCTTCGATCAAGCAGCGCACGGGGACGATAACCCACTCAAAACTGCCGCGGGCCCGCTGGCTCACCCCATCCCGCACACCGGTGTGAACAAGCTGCCGGACGAGCGCGCGGTGCAGGCCTGGATGAGCGGGCGCAATGATTTGTGGATTCAGCCCAAGGTCGACGGGGTGGCGGTCACGCTGGTGTATGAGAACGGTAAACTCGCGAAATTGATCAGCCGTGGCGACGGCATCAAAGGCCACGACTGGACCGGGCACGCCCACCAGATTGCGGCGATTCCCGATTCCCTGGCCTGGGAGCAGACGTTGATCCTGCAGGGCGAGTTGTACTGGAATCTGCCAGGCCACAAACAGGCCAAAGCCGGCAGCCTCAACGCACGCAGCAAGGTGGCCGGATTGCTGGCGCGCAAGGCCATCAGCGCCGAGGAAGGCGCGCAGGTAGGCCTGTTCGTCTGGGACTGGCCCGACGGCCCTGCGCACATGCGCGAGCGCATGGCTGGGCTGGAGGCGCTGGGTTTTACCGACAGCCAGCGTTTCAGCGAACCGCTATCAAGCATCACTCAGGCCAGGAACTGGCGCGACTTCTGGTACACCAGCCCCCTGCCCTTCGCCTCTGACGGCGTGATCATCCGCGAGGGGCAACGCCCGCCCGCACAACGCTGGCAGGCCAGGGTGCCGTACTGGATTGCGGCGTGGAAATATCCGTTTGCCCAGGTGCTGGCCGAGGTGCGCAAGGTCAATTTCAACGTCGGGCGCAGTGGCAAGATCACGCCGGTGCTGGACATCGTCCCGGTCACGCTGGATGACCGGGTGGTGAGCCGAGTCAGCGTCGGCTCCCTGCAGCGCTGGGAAAAACTCGATATCCGCCCGGGTGATCAGATAGCCGTGAGCCTGGCCGGGCTGACCATCCCGCGCTTCGATGGCGTGGTGACACGCAGTGTGGAACGCGCGCCACTGTCCGTTCCCGATCCTGGCGACTATCACGCCCTCAGTTGCTGGCAACCGACGTCGGGCTGCGACAGCCAGTTTCGCGAGCGTCTGAAATGGCTCAGCGGCAAGAAGGGCCTGGGCATGGAAGGTGTAGGCCCCGGCACCTGGGACAAGCTTATAGAAGCCGGGCATCTGAACAGCCTGCTGGACTGGATGCACCTCGATGGTGCGCAGCTTGCTAACATTTCAGGTCTGGGTGAGCAGAGCAGCGCTAAACTGCTGAAGAGTTTTCAGACGGCGCGCGAACAATCGTTCGATATTTGGCTCAAAGCCATCGGTTTGCCGCCGGTCGCAGGCGCAGCGTTGGGCGATTCATGGTCCGGGCTGTCGGCGCGCAGTGCTGAGCAGTGGCAGATCGAGCCCGGTATTGGCCCAAGTCGTGCGAAGCAGTTGTATGCCTTTTTTCAAGATCCACAGGTACAAGCCCTGAGTGACACGCTGCGCGAACAGGGTATTAAAGGGTTTTAGTCATTTTTCCCGGACGATTGTCTTGAGCGTCCGGTTTTCCATCTTCAAGGAGCCTCCATGAAATTCCTCTCCCCGCTGATTGCGTTGACGCTCAGTGGATGGCTGGCAGCGCCGCTGTTTGCCGCCGAACAGGCCCCCGAGCTCAGTGGTTGCGCGGCCAAGCGTCAGGAGGTCAGCGAGCAGATCGAAGCGGCCAAGGCGGCCGGCAACAGCGATCAGCAGGCCGGGCTCGAAAAAGCCTTGAGCGAAATTACTGCCAACTGCACCGACGCCGGCCTGCTCAAGCAGCAGGAGCAAAAGGTGCTGGATGCCAAGCGTGAAGTCAGCCGCCGCCAAGCCGACCTGAACAAGGCCATGAGCAAGGGCGATCCGGAGAAGATCAACAAGCGCAAGGACAAGCTGGCCGAGTCGCGCAAGGAATTGCAGCAGGCGCAGGAAGAGTTGGAAAAGGTGCAGCCTGATGAAGACGATGAGTAGATAATTTTCTGCCCAAACATCAAACCTGTGGGAGCGAGCTTGCTCGCGAATTGATCGCACAGCCGATACCGATGCGTCGTCTGCACCGGCCATTCGCGAGCAAGCTCGCTCCCACAGGGATTTGTGCAGCGCGTGGATCTAGTGATCGCGAAATTCCTTGTGACACGCATCGCACGCGTCTTCGACGTTGTTCATCGGCGGGATCATGTTCGCCGGGGTCAGTGGCAAGGTCCGGGTCGCGACCACCAGTTCTCCGGTTCGCGCCTCCAATGCTCGGGCCAGCTCCTGAAAGCGCGCCTGACGCTCCCACACCGCATCTTTGGCGCTGGTGTGTTCCGACTCGCGCACCGCCGGGAAGTGCTGCCAGGGCTCATGGGCCAGCCCATCGAGCTTCACCGCACCTTCTGAAAACTTCGCGCCATCGAACGGCAGACGCCCGCGCAGCATGCCGCCGGTGTCTTCGCTGGTCTTGAGCATCTCTTTAAAGATCGCCTTGCGCTGGCCCAGTGGCGAATGGGGGTCGACGCCGCCGCAGGCGCTCAAGGCGCAGGCGGCGACCAGCAGCAGGCTGAGACTTTTCAACGCGACGCTCTTGGATTTCATGGCGACTACTGGCGGAAAAAGGGCCGCCAGTATCCTCGCCCGCCGTGTAAAACCCAAATGAAGATCAGGCCGCTGGCGTGCCGATCGAGACGCCAAACAGCGCCACCATCAGCCCGAAGCCGATGAACCACACCAACGAGCGAAACGCCGGCAGGTCCGTCAGGTAGAAAATGATGTAGAGCAGGCGCATGGTCACGAACAGTACCGCCAGCACATCGATGGTCACCAACTGCGCAACGCCTGCGATGTGCGCAATGATCACCCCGGCGGCAAAGCCGGGAATCGCTTCGAAACTGTTCTGCTGCGCGGCATGGGCGCGGCGCGGGAAGCCTTCGAGGCTTTCGAGGAAATCCCGCGGGTCGTGGTTGTCGCGCATGCGGAATCCCCCGCCGCCGAATTTGGCGATCCCGGCGCAGACCACCGGCAACACGATTACGATCAGCACGCACCAGAAGGCAACGGTCATGTTCACATCCTTAAAAAGTGAGCTTCATCAGAAGCATTCCAAGCAACACCAGCGCACAGGCTAAGAGCCTTGGCCGACCAAAAGGTTCTTTGAGGTAGCGCATGCCGAACAACACCACCAGCACCACGCTCACTTCGCGCAACGCAGCCGCTTCGGCCACCGAGCCCAAATGCATGGCCCACAGCACCAACGCGTAACTGGCCAGCACGCAGAAACCCACCGCCAGCCCCAGTTTCCACTGCTCGCGCCAGAACAGGGTAAACGCCGGGCGTTTCTTGAGCATCGCCAGCAGCGGAAACGGCCAGGCGCTGATCAGCGTGAGCCAGACCATGTAGTCCAGCGGCTCGATGCCGCGCTTGAGCGCTTGGCCATCAATAAAGGTGTAGCAGCCAATGCACAGGCCGATCAGCCCCACCACCGGCAGCATTGACCAGGGCAGCCGGTCGCCGCCACCGCCCTGCCACAACAGGCAGACCATGCCGCAGGGGATCAGCAGGATGCCGAGAATCTGCTGGGTGCTCAGATGCTCGCCGGCGAAGATCAGCGTCAGCGCCAGCACCACCAGGGGCGACAACCCGCGCATCAGCGGGTAGACCAGCCCCAGATCGCCGACCTGATAGGCCCTGATCAGCAAGACGCGGTAGACCAGTTCGAACAGCGCAGAGGCCACCAGCCACGGCCAGATGTGCACCGGTGGCGGAGTGACAAAACCCAGCGCAATCACCGCCAGCACAAAGGCGACCACGTCCATGCTGGCGATGACCAGCACGCGTTCGCCGCTGAATTTGATGAGGGTATTCCAGGTGGCATGCAGCAAGGCTGCGAGCAGGACCAGAGCGGTGGCCAGCACATGAACTCCTTGTTCGCGAAAATATCGGCCCGAGCATAAAGGATTCGCATTGCCGGAATACACCGGGCCATGCGATTGGCTAAGATGCCAGCCATCACGGCCGACATCGGCCGTACCGAACCGTTGTTTCAGGAGCCTGAATGTCCAGCGAAGAAGACACCACCGTCAGTGGTGCAGCGCCCATGATTCCAGACCAGCGCAGGGAGCTGATGTTGCGTCAGTTGCGCAAGCATCAGGTACTCAGCGTGCATCAACTGATGGAGATGTTCGACTGCTCGCACATGACCATCCGCCGCGACATCGCCTTGCTGGAGCAGAGTGGCCGCGCCTATTCGGTGACCGGCGGCGTGCGCATCGCCAGCCAGGTGCACAGCGAGCCGAGCCACCAGTCCAAGGCGGTCGTCGAGCTGCCGCACAAACAGGCGATGGCTCGCCTCGCGGCCAGCCTGTTGCACCCGGAAATGACCGTGTACCTGGACGCCGGGACCAGCACGCTGGAACTGGTGCCCTACATCGTCGCGCTGTCGGGGATGACCGTGGTGACCAACGATTTCGGCGTGGTCAACGCGCTGGCCGACGCCACCCATGTGGATGTGATTCACACCGGCGGCCTGCTCGATCACCCCAACCGCTCCTGCGTGGGTGGGCTGGCGGCGGCGACCTTGCGCCATCTGGCGACTGACCTGGCGTTCATGTCCACCAGCTCGTGGGACCTGCAGCGCGGCACCACCACGCCGTCGGCCTTGAAAGTCGAGGTCAAGCAGGCGGCGATGCAGGCAGCATCGCGCTGCGTGCTGCTGACCACCAGTTCGAAATACGGCACGTTCGGCATGTACAAGGTGGCCGGGCTTGAGCAGTTCGACACCATCGTCAGCGACGACGGCCTGGGCCAAGCCGCCGCCGACAGCATTCGGGCGCTGGGGGTGGATGTGTTGTTGGCGTCGGTTGAAAAAACCCGATAACCCCGCTTGCGCTTTTGATTCTGCCGAAGGCGTGGGAGCTTGGCTTGCCAGCGATCTGGCGCGCAGCGGCAGCAAGATCATTCAACGCGATTGTGTCAGGCAGACCGCATTTTCAGAATTTGCTGCCGCTACGCGGCAGATCGCCGGCAAGCCGGGCTCCCACGGCCTTCGGCCAGAAGCAAAACCGCCAAAAGCCCCGGCCCAGACACCGGGGCTTTTTTGTTGAGCAAAAAACGATCAATGTTAACTTTTGTTAACTCAAAATATCACTTCACATTATTCGCTCACAGGTTCACTATCTTTAACAGTTCGTAACAAACACCGTTCAAGTGCCGACCCACGAAGGCACGCGACTCGAGGAGAGCTTCATGAATAACAAGAACGTCGGCGTCATTGGCCTGGGTGCCATGGGCCTGGGCATCGCCCGTTCGCTGCTGCGCAGCGGTTTCAATGTTCATGCCTGTGACGTGCGTGCCGCCGTGACCGAGCAGTTCGCCAGCGAAGGCGGCGTTGCTTGTGATTCTCCCGCTGCGATGGCGGCCGCCTGTGATGTGATCATCACCGTGGTGGTCAACGCCGAGCAGACCGAAACCGTGTTGTTCGGTGAGAACGGTGCCGTCGCTGCGCTGGCTCAAGGCAGCCTGGTCATCGGTTGCGCCACTGTCGCGCCGACCTTCGCCATCGAGCTGGGCCAGCGCCTGACCGAAAAAGGCCTGCTGTACCTCGACGCGCCGATCTCCGGCGGTGCGGCCAAGGCCGCTGCCGGTCAGATGACCATGATGACTTCCGGCCCGGCCGACTCCTACGCCAAGGCTGACGCAGTGCTCAACGGCATGGCTGGCAAGGTCTATCGCCTGGGCGACGTCCATGGCTTGGGTTCGAAGGTCAAGATCATCAACCAGCTGCTGGCCGGTGTGCACATCGCCGCCAGCGCCGAAGCCATGGCCCTGGGCCTGCGCGAAGGTGTCGACGCCGACGCCCTGTACGAAGTGATCACCAACAGCGCCGGCAACTCGTGGATGTTCGAAAACCGCGTGCCGCACATCCTCAAAGCTGACTACACCCCGCTGTCGGCCGTGGACATTTTCGTCAAGGATCTGGGCCTGGTGCTGGATACCGCTCGTGCCAGCAAATTCCCGCTGCCGCTGTCGTCCACCGCCCACCAGATGTTCATGCAGGCGTCGACCGCAGGTTTCGGCCGTGAAGATGACTCGGCCGTGATCAAGATCTTCCCGGGCATCACGCTGCCGGGCGCCAAAGCCGCCAACGACTGAGGAATCGCAGATGAGCAATACGACTCCGCGCCCTCTGTTGGGCTGCATCGCCGACGACTTCACCGGCGCCACTGACCTGGCCAACATGCTGGTCCGTGGCGGCATGCGCACCGTGCAGAGCATCGGCATTCCGAGCGCCGAAAGCCTGGCCGAACTGGACGCCGACGCCATCGTCATCGCCCTGAAATCGCGCACCACCCCGGCTGCCGAAGCGGTCGAAGAATCCCTGCAAGCCCTGCAATGGCTGCGTGATCGCGGCTGCGAGCAGATCTTCTTCAAGTACTGCTCGACCTTCGACTCGACCGCCAAGGGCAACATTGGCCAGGTCAGCGAAGCGCTGCTGCAGGCGCTGAACAGCGACTTCACCCTGGCCTGCCCGGCATTCCCGGAAAACGGCCGGACGATCTTCCGCGGTCATCTGTTCGTGCAGGATCAACTGCTCAACGAATGCGGCATGCAGAACCATCCGCTGACGCCGATGTGCGACGCCAACCTGGTGCGCGTGCTGCAATCGCAAACCGGCAAAAAAGTCGGCCTGCTGCGTTACGACGCCGTGGCCAAGGGCGTTGAAGGCGTGCGTGCGCGCATCAACGAGCTGCGTGCCGATGGCGTGGTCATGGCCATCGCCGACGCGCTGTCCGATGCCGACCTGTACACCCTGGGCGAAGCCTGTGCCGACCTGCCCCTGCTGACCGGCGGTTCGGGCCTGGCGCTGGGCCTGCCAGGCAACTTCCGCAAGGCGGGCAAACTGCGCGACATCGACGCGGCCAAACTTGAGCCGGTCGACGGCGGCGAAGTGGTGCTGGCCGGTAGCGCATCGGTGGCCACCAACGGTCAGGTCGCGGCCTGGCTGGAAGCCGGTCGCCCTGCCCTGCGCATCGATCCACTGGCGCTGGCTGACGGCAAGCCTGTGGTCGAAGACGCACTGGCTTTCGCCCGCAATGCCGGGCAAACCGTTCTGATCTACGCCACCAGCAGCCCGGACGAAGTCAAGGCCGTGCAGCAGAAGCTGGGCGTGGAACGTGCTGGCGCGATGGTTGAAGACGCACTGGGCAAGATCGCCAAAGGCCTGCTCGAATCGGGCGTGAAACGCTTCGTCGTCGCCGGTGGCGAGACCTCGGGCGCGGTGGTTCAGGCGCTGGGCGTGAGCCTGCTGAAAATCGGCGCGCAGATCGACCCGGGCGTGCCGGCCACCATCAGCAGCGGCGAACAACCGCTGGCTCTGGCGCTGAAATCCGGCAACTTCGGTGGCCGTGACTTCTTCGACAAGGCCCTCAAGCAGCTTGCAGGAGGTGCTCAATGAGCACTGAAAACAAACTGCGCGAAGAAATCTGCGACATCGGCCGCCTGCTGTTCGGCCGTGGCTACACCGTTGGCAGCGCGGGCAACATCAGTGCGCGTCTGGATGATGGCTGGCTGATCACCCCGACCGACGCCTGCCTGGGTCGTCTGGATCCGGCAGCCATCGCCAAGGTCAATCTGGCCGGCGAGTGGGTGTCGGGCGACAAGCCCTCGAAGACCCTGATGCTGCACCGCGAAGTCTACGACCGTAACCCGGGCGTCGGCGGCGTGGTACACACCCACTCCACGCATCTGGTGGCGCTGACGCTGGCCGGTGTCTGGCAGCCGAATGACATCCTGCCGCCCATCACGCCTTATCAGGTGATGAAGGTCGGCCACATCCCGCTGATCAGCTATGAGCGCCCAGGTTCGCCGAAAGTCGCCGAACAGGTGGCAAAACTGGCCAACAGCGTGCGAGGCGTGATGCTCGAACGTCTGGGTCCGGTGGTCTGGGAAAGCTCGGTGGCCAAGGCAGCCTTTGCTCTGGAAGAGCTCGAAGAGACCGCGCGCCTGTGGCTGATGAGCAACCCCAAACCCGAACCGCTGGACGCAGCGGCGCTGGAAGACTTGCGCCAGGCCTTTGGCGTGAGCTGGTAATCCATCCTCAACGCGTTTGATCGGGGGCCGTTTCCGCGGCTCCCACAGCCCGGCATTGCCGGACAACAATAACAACAGGACACGACACTCAACATGACTCCTCTGATCCTAATGACCATCGCCGGAGCCGGCATCGCGCTGCTGCTGCTTCTGGTGCTCAAGTACAAATTCCAGCCGTTCGTGGCCCTGATGCTCGTCAGCATCATCGTCGCGCTGGTCGCCGGGGTGAAACCGGCCGACCTGGTGGCGACCATCGAAGGCGGCATGGGCAAGACCCTGGGCCACATCGCGATCATCATCGCGCTGGGCGCCATGATCGGTCGCATCATCGAACTCTCCGGTGGCGCCGAGGCGCTGGCCAAGACCCTGATCAACCGCTTCGGCAACAAACGCACGCCGCTGGCGTTGACCGTCGCAGGCTTCATGGTCGGCATCCCGGTGTTCTTCGAAGTGGGCGTGATCATCCTCATGCCGCTGGCCTACGGCGTCGCGCGCGCGGCCCGCAAACCGCTGCTGATCTTCGCCCTGCCAATGTGCGCCGCGCTGCTGTCGGTGCACGCGTTCCTGCCGCCGCATCCGGGCGCCGTCGCCGCTGCCGGCCAGCTGGGCGCTGATCTGGGTCGAGTGCTGATGTTCGGCATCCCGATGGTCGCCGTGCTGTGCCTGATCGGCTATGTGATTGCCGGCCGCATGACCCGCAAGACCTACCCGATGACCGACGACATCCGCAGCGAAGTCTACGGTCCACACATCACCAATGAAGACTTGGTGGCCTGGGCGAACAACGACTACTCCAACACCAAGGAAGCGACCCACACCAAAGAGCTGGGCCTGGAAGAAAGCGCCAGCAGCCTGGCTGCGCGTCTGCCCAAGGCTCCAGCGCCGGGCGCGGGCATCATCGTTGCGCTGATTCTGCTGCCGATCATCCTGATCCTGCTGGGCACGCTGGCCACCACCATGCTGCCTGCCGACTCGGGCCTGCGCAGCGTGCTGACCGTACTCGGTGCGCCGCTGGTGGCGCTGCTGATCGACACCCTGCTGTGCGCCTGGATTCTGGGTTCGCGTCGCGGCTGGAGCCGCAGCCAGGTATCCGACGTGATCGGCTCGGCACTGCCGGGCGTGGCGATGGTGATCCTGATCGCCGGTGCCGGTGGCGTATTCGGCAAGGTGCTGGTCGATACCGGTATCGGTGCGGTCGTCTCCGAAGCGCTGCGCAACACCGGCCTGCCGGTGCTGGCACTGGGCTTCATCCTGACCCTGCTGCTGCGCGCCGTTCAAGGCTCGACCACCGTGGCGCTGGTGACCACTGCCGGTATCTTGAGCCCGCTGATCGCGACCCTGAACCTGTCCGCCAACCACATGGCGCTGCTGTGCCTGGCCATGGGCGGTGGCGGCCTTGCGATGTCGCACATCAACGACGCCGGTTACTGGATGTTCACCAAGCTGGCGGGCCTGAACGTCGGTGACGGCCTGCGCACATGGACCTTCCTGGTGACCATTCTGGGTACACTGGGCTTCCTGATGACCTTGCTGCTCTGGCCTTTCGTTTGATTTACCGGGCCGTGTGGAATGCTGATTCCACACGGCCTTTCTCTTTGAAGACAGGAGAAAGACATGCCTCGTTTCGCTGCCAACCTCAGCATGCTGTATCCGCAACATGAGTTCCTCGATCGCTTCGCCGCTGCGGCGGCAGACGGCTTCGAGGCGGTGGAATACCTGTTTCCGTACGACTTCACTGCGGCCGAAATCAAACAGCGTCTGGTCGACAACAACCTGACCCAGGCGCTGTTCAACGCGCCGCCGGGCGACTGGGCCAAGGGCGAACGCGGCATCGCGTCGCTGCCGGGCCGTGAGGAAGAATTCCGCGCCGGCATTCAGAAAGCGCTGGAATACGCCGCCGTGCTGGGCAACGACCGCATTCACGTGATGGCCGGCCTGCTGCCGAGCGAAGACCTGCGCGAGAAGCACCACGCGGTCTACATCGAAAACCTGCGTTACGCCGCACAGCAAGCCGCCAAAGTGGGCATCACCGTGCTGATCGAGCCGATCAACACCCGTGACATGCCGGGCTTCTTCCTCAACCGTCAGGACCAGGGCCAGGCGGTGTGCAAGGAAGTCGGTGCCGACAACCTGAAGGTGCAGTTCGACTTCTATCACTGCCAGATCGTCGAAGGCGACGTGATCAGCAAGTTGCGCCGTGATTTCGCAGGGGTCGGCCACATCCAGATCGCCGGCGTGCCGGATCGTCACGAGCCGAACCTGGGCGAAGTGAACTACCCGTGGATTTTCGAAGAGATTGACCGCCTGGGCTACACCGGCTGGATCGGTTGCGAGTACCGTCCGAAGGGCGATACCAGCGAAGGTCTGCAGTGGTTGCGGGACTGGAAGGCAGCCAACCCTTCCTGATCGCACCGCCCAATCCGTAGCAGTCCGGCTTGCCGGCGAATGCGATAGATCATCCACCCTCGAGGTGTCTGAACGGATGCATTCGCCAGCAAGCCGGCTCCCACGGCCTTCAGCCAGAGACCAACGCTCAGATGCTCACTCCCCGATCACTTCCCCCTTGAACTGATCCTTGATGTAGGTGATCTCGGTCTTGCCATGCGGCGCAGGCAAACCATCTTCTCCCAGATTCACAAACACCATCTTGTCCACCGTCAGAATGCTCTTGCGGGTGATCTTGTTGCGCACTTCGCACATCAGGGTGATCGAGGTGCGGCCGAACTCCGTCGCGGTGATGCCCAGTTCGATGATGTCGCCCTGGCGCGAGGCGCTGACGAAGTTGATCTCGGAAATGTACTTGGTCACCACACGCTGATTGCCCAGTTGCACGATGGCGTAGATCGCCGCTTCTTCGTCGATCCAGCGCAGCAGGCTGCCGCCGAACAGGGTGCCGTTGGGGTTCAGATCTTCGGGTTTTACCCACTTGCGAGTGTGGAAGTTCATGTTCGCTCCTGATCGTCTGTCTGATGATGACGAGCATAGTGCCAGCCCCGGCCGTTTACCTCCATTGAGCATCGACTATGGTCTCGATTAGTCGCTCGTCATTTAGCCCTTGGGTAGATCAACCAGCGCCGTTATACTCTGCACCGCTTCAAAAAACGGTCATCACCGCTTGATACCGTTTTCCCGCCACCTGTCCGAGGGGCGCTGCAGCAGGTCAACCTGTCAGGCTCGGATGGGGCGTTGTTTGCCAGGGTTCAACCTTGCGCAAGCCTTAAACGCACAACGGCGCCCATTCGCACACTACGAATGGAGACTCTTATGAGCGCTGTACTGACGCCCAACGATTTCAACGACTACAAGGTTGCCGACATTTCCCTGGCTGCATGGGGCCGTCGCGAGACCATCATCGCTGAATCCGAAATGCCTGCCCTGATGGGCCTGCGTCGCAAGTATGCCGGTGAGCAACCGCTCAAGGGCGCGAAGATTCTCGGCTGCATCCACATGACCATTCAGACTGCCGTGCTGATCGAAACCCTGGTTGCCCTGGGTGCCGAAGTACGCTGGTCGAGCTGCAACATTTTCTCGACTCAGGATCAGGCCGCTGCTGCCATCGCTGCTGCCGGTATCCCTGTCTTCGCCTGGAAAGGCGAGACCGAGCAAGAGTACGAGTGGTGCATCGAGCAGACCATCCTCAAAGATGGCCAGCCTTGGGACGCCAACATGATTCTCGACGACGGCGGCGACCTGACCGAGATCCTGCACAAGAAATACCCGGCGATGCTGGAGAAGATCCACGGCGTCACCGAAGAAACCACCACCGGCGTGCACCGCCTGCTGGACATGCTGGCCAAGGGCGAACTGAAGATCCCTGCGATCAACGTCAACGACTCGGTCACCAAGAGCAAGAACGACAACAAGTACGGCTGCCGTCACAGCCTGAACGACGCCATCAAGCGTGGTACCGACCACCTGCTGTCCGGCAAGCAGGCGCTGGTCGTCGGCTACGGCGACGTGGGCAAGGGCTCGGCTCAGTCCCTGCGTCAGGAAGGCATGATCGTCAAGGTCACCGAAGTCGACCCGATCTGCGCCATGCAGGCCTGCATGGACGGCTTCGAAGTGGTTTCGCCGTTCATCAACGGTGAGAACGACGGCACCGAAGCGAGCATCGACAAGGCGCTGCTGGGCAAGATCGACCTGATCGTGACCACCACCGGTAACGTCAATGTTTGCGACGCGAACATGCTCAAGGCCCTGAAAAAGCGCGCCGTGGTCTGCAACATCGGCCACTTCGACAACGAAATCGACACCGCTTTCATGCGCAAGAACTGGGCATGGGAAGAAGTGAAGCCACAGGTGCACAAGATCCACCGCACCGGCGCAGGCGATTTCGACCCGCAGAACGACGACTACCTGATCCTGCTGGCCGAAGGCCGTCTGGTGAACCTGGGCAACGCCACCGGTCACCCAAGCCGCATCATGGACGGTTCGTTCGCCAACCAGGTACTGGCCCAGATCTTCCTGTTCGGCCAGAAGTACGCTGACCTGAGCCCGGCTCAGAAAGCCGAGCGCCTGACCGTTGAAGTCCTGCCCAAGAAGCTGGACGAAGAAGTGGCGCTGGAAATGGTCCGTGGCTTCGGCGGCGTAGTGACCAAACTGACCAAGACCCAGGCCGACTACATCGGCGTGACCGTCGAAGGTCCGTTCAAGCCGCACGCTTACCGCTACTGATCCATTGCCGGAGTGCTTGCCCGCCGTTACGGGCAAGCCACTCTCGCAAGAACGACCGCTCCCTTGTAGGAGCGCGCTTGCCCGCGACCGCGGAGTGTCAGTCACCTATTTTGTCACTGACACGTCGCAATCGCGGGCAAGCGCGCTCCTACAGGTCCTGTGGTCAGGCTTCCGAATTCCCAGGATATGACCATGTCCCAAGACCGTCGCTACAGCTTCGAGTTCTTCCCGACGAAGACCGATGCTGGTCACGAAAAACTGCTCGCCACGGCCCGTACGCTGGCGGGTTACAACCCCGATTTCTTCTCCTGCACCTACGGCGCGGGCGGGTCCACGCGTGACCGCACGATCAACACCGTGCTGCAGCTGGAAAAAGAAGTGAACATTCCTGCCGCGCCGCATCTTTCCTGCGTGGGCGACAGCAAGGACGAACTGCGTGGCCTGCTGGCCCAGTACAAGGACGTCGGCATCAAGCGCATCGTCGCCCTGCGCGGCGACCTGCCCTCGGGCATGGGCATGGCCAGCGGTGAGCTGCGTCACGCCAACGACCTGGTCGAATTCATTCGCCAGGAAACCGGTGATCACTTCCACATCGAAGTCGCCGCCTACCCCGAGATGCACCCGCAAGCGCGCAACTTCGAGGACGACCTGAAGAACTTCGTGCGCAAGGCCAATGCCGGTGCCGACAGTGCCATCACCCAGTACTTCTTCAACGCCGACAGCTACTTCTACTTCGTCGAGCGCGTGCAGAAAATGGGCGTCACCATCCCTGTAGTGCCGGGCATCATGCCGATCACCAACTACAGCAAGCTGGCGCGCTTCTCCGAAGCCTGCGGTGCGGAAATCCCGCGCTGGATCCGCAAGCAACTGGAAGCCTGCGGTGACGATTCGGCGAGCATCCAGGCCTTTGGCGAGGAAGTGATCACACAGATGTGTGACACTTTGTTGCAAGGCGGAGCCCCGGGATTGCACTTCTATACGCTCAACCAGGCTGAACCTAGCCTGTCGATCTGGAACAATCTCAAGCTGCCCCGCTGAACGGCTTGAATCTGTCTCGAACACCCTGGTCACTATAGGGTAACGTTCGCCCGGCAGGCTGATAGCACATAGCCTGCCTGTGCCTTACCGAGACGGATATCCAAGTAGTTGACTTCACTCCATACCATCACCTCCCGCCCGCAACTGGTCTATCTGGTATTCGGTGCCGACACCTACCATCAGGAAGCGGTGTTCAGCATTGCGAGCGCTCTGGCGAAAGCCGGCGATACCGCCGACCGCCCCTTCGACATTCAGGTCTTCAGCGACAACCCCGCGCCTTATCGGGACCTGCCGGTACGCGTGCGCCCCATCGACGCCGACATGCGTCGCCAGTGGAGCGGCCCTCACCATTACCATTTCCGCTGCAAGCACGTGGTGGCGCGCATGGTGCTGGAGGAGGCGGAAAAAGCGATCCTGATCGACACCGACACCTTCTTTCACGCAAGCCCCATGGCGCTGTTCGAGCGGGTTCAGCCGGGCACTCTGCTGTGCAACGCCTTCCAACTGCGTTATGCCGAATGCAGGAATACGATTCTCTACACCGCCATGGCCGAACCTCTGGCACAGCGCGGGCTTGCCGATGACGACATGACCCTGGTGAATTCCGGCGTGATCGGGCTGACGCACAACAACATTCCGGTGCTGGATATGTCTATTGCCCTGATGGACGAATTTCACCCACTCACCCCCGGAGCCATCACTCTTGAGGAGTTTTGCCTGGGCGTTGCCGCGTACCGTTCTCTGAAGATCGAACAGTGCCCTGACCTGATTCACCACTACTGGAGCCGCAAGCCACTGTTCCGGGCCAAGGTGCGCGCCTGGCTGAGCAAGCACCAGCACAACCCGCTCAGCGCCAGCGCCCTGCAGGACACCGGCAACGTTTCACCGCACGTCCCGCGCCCCGGCGCCTGGCAACGCTTGATGTACAAGAGCGCCACGCTGGCCGTGCCGCAACAACAGCGCCAGTTCGTGCGTGAAGTGCTGTACGGCTGCTGCCAGTACCCGAACGAGTTCGATCGTGCCTGCTCGGCGGTCTGGTGGGAGAAGGCTTTCAGCAACGCCGAGCAACGCATGAAAGGCCCGATTCCTCCGGCACAGCTGCAGCAGTGGCTGGAACACTGGGCGGTGCGTCGCCTGCTGGGCCGCAGGCGTACGGCTATTTATCAGCATCTGGTCCAGGCCCGGCGCGCGGGCTGATCGACTGGCCAGCGGTGCAGGCCAGAACCTGCACTGCATCAGCGCCCCCCCTTCTATTTGGCGGACGAGCGTCGTACTCTCGCGCCATGCCCCTGACCTTCCGACTGCTATGCGCCGCCGTTCTCGCCTGCCTGAGCTTCGCCGCTCTGGGCGAAAGGCTGCGTATCGTCACCGAGCCGTGGGCGCCCTATGTGATCGTCGACGGCCAGAAGGTCTCTGGGCTGGACTACGAGATGACCACCATCGTCTTCAAGCGCCTGGGCATCGATGTGCAATGGCAATTCCTGCCCTGGAAGCGCTGCCTGCTGATGCTTGAACAGGGCGAAGCCGATGGCGCCCTAGACATTTTCAAGGTCGCCGAGCGCGATGATCTGCTGCTGTATCCCAGCGAGCCGCTGTCGCAGATCAACTGGGTGCTGTTCCAGGCCAATGCCCGCCCGCACCGCTTCGACAGCCTGGCCGACCTCACCGGGCTGACAGTCGGCGTGTCGCCGGGCTACCTGTACAGCCCGGAATTCGACAGCTCGAAACTGTTCATTCGCGAGCCGGCGCCCAGCCACGAGGCCAACTTCGGCAAGCTGGTGCGTGGGCGCATCGACCTGCTGGTGACGGAGCGGCTGGTGGGGCAGCAGATGATCGACAAGCTCAAACTGCGTGACGAGGTCAGCGAAGTGCCCAACGTCGTCGCCCGCCGCGACCTGTATCTGGCGGTGCGACGCAATGTCGGCATGGACCTGCTGGTGCAGCGCTTTGCCGCCGAACTCAAACGCTTCAAGCGCGAGCCTGAGTATGCGCAGTTGGTCGCGCGCTATACCGGTCAGGAGCCGGCCAGCACCCAGACGGCGACCGGCAACGAAAAAACCGTTGAGCAGCACGAAAGCAGCGCGTTGTGATTGCTCTGTTATACTCGCGCAATCCCGCCAGGCTTACGCCCGGATGCTCGGTCTCACAGAAGACTTCTCGAACACGTCAGCAGCGCATTTTCGTTCACGCGCCCCCTGCCCCGAGTTGAACTTACAGACCCCGGGACCGCGCCCTCCGAACTCATTTCGCGCCGAGCACCTCACTTCTATTCGGGCCCCTTGGCCCCAACTTAAGACAGGATTACTCATGTCCTTTGCTTCCCTCGGTCTCTCCGAGGCTTTAGTCAGCGCCATCGAGGCTGCTGGCTATACCCAGCCTACTCCGGTGCAACAGCGGGCCATTCCCGCCGTGTTGCAAGGCCGCGATCTGATGGTCGCCGCTCAGACAGGTACGGGTAAAACCGGTGGTTTCGCCCTCCCGATCCTGGAGCGGTTGTTCCCCAACGGTCACCCGGACAAATCCCAACGTCACGGCCCGCGCCAGCCGCGCGTACTGGTCCTGACCCCGACCCGCGAGCTTGCCGCGCAGGTCCACGACAGCTTCAAGATCTACGCCAAGAACCTCAAGTTCGTCAGCGCCTGCATTTTCGGCGGCGTGGGCATGAACCCGCAGGTGCAGGCCATGGCCCGCGGCGTCGACGTACTGGTCGCCTGCCCCGGCCGCCTGCTGGACCTGGCAGGCCAGGGCAGCGTCGATCTGTCCCACGTTGAAATCCTGGTGCTGGACGAAGCCGACCGCATGCTCGACATGGGCTTCGTGCACGACGTGAAGAAAGTCCTCGCGCGCCTGCCCGCCAAGCGCCAGAACCTGCTGTTCTCGGCCACATTCTCGGCGGACATCACCGCCCTGGCCAGCAAGCTGCTGCACGACCCGGAGCGCATCGAAGTCACGCCACCGAACACCACGGTCGAGCGCATCGAACAACGCGTCTTCCGCCTGCCAGCCAACCACAAGCGCTCGCTGCTGGCGCACCTGATCACTCAGGGCGCGTGGGAGCAGGTGCTGGTCTTCACCCGCACCAAGCACGGCGCCAACCGCCTGGCCGAGTACCTGGACAAACACGGCCTGAGCGCCGTCGCCATCCACGGCAACAAGAGCCAGAACGCCCGCACCAAGGCCCTGGCCGACTTCAAGGCCGGTACCGTGCGCATCATGGTTGCCACTGACATCGCCGCCCGCGGCCTGGACATCGACCAGTTGCCCCACGTGGTCAACTTTGAACTGCCCAACGTCGATGAAGACTACGTGCACCGCATCGGCCGTACCGGCCGCGCGGGGCGTACCGGCGAGGCGATCTCGCTGGTGGCGCCGGACGAAGAGAAGCTGCTCAAGAGCATCGAGCGCATGACCAGGCAGAAGATCCCGGACGGGGATCTGATGGGCTTCGACATCAATTCGGTAGAAGCCGAGAAGCCGGAAGTGCGCGAGCGCCCGGACGTGCGCAACCCGCGCGGTGGCCGTGGCCAGCGTGGCGAGGCTGCCAATGCCGGTGGCCGCAAGGACAAAGGCAAGGACAAGGGCAAAGAGAAGGACAAGGAAAAACCGGCCGCCGCTGCAGCCGCCACTGGCGAGGGCGAACAGCGCCCGGCACGCAACCAGCAGCGTCGCAACAAGCCGCGCCAGGGTACTGCCTCCAGCGAAGCCCGTGCGACCCAGCCGCCGGCACCGCGCGCCGATCGTGATCCGGAAGAGTTTCTGGACGACGATGTCGACAACTTCGGCAACCGCGCCGACTACGTCAGCCCTTATCAGGGCAAGAACCAGCAAGGCCGTGGCCGTCGCCCGGGTGCCGCAGCCAACGGCGCAGCGCCTGCACAGCGCGGTGGCCAGAGCCAGGGCCAGGGTCGCAACAACCCGCGTGGCGGCGCCTCGTCCGGCGGTGCGCGCAGCGGTGGTGGCGCTAGCACGGGTTCAGGCGAGAAACGTGGTGGTTCGCGCAGCGGCCAGGGCCGTCGTGACGACCAGCAGCGCAACCGTCGTCCGGCCCGTGACGACCAGTCGGCGCGTCAGGAGCCTGCAGTTCGCGGTCCTCGTGACGGCCAGCCCGGACCGAAGATCATGCACAAGGAGTCCAAGATCGATCGTTTCCCGTCTGCCGAAATGCTCGATCAACTGCCAAGCCGCCCGCGCGGCGAGAAGCCAGCCCTGCTGACCCGCAACCGCGACAGCTAAGCCCGGCTCAAATGAAAACGCCGCCCATTGGGCGGCGTTTTTGTTTTACAGGCCAGGCTTACTTGGCTTTGACGCCTTCGAACGAGATTTCGAAGTTGACGACGTCGGACGCTGGGCCCAGGTCCATCATCTTGCCGAAGTCCGAACGCTTGATCGACGTGGTGCCGTTGAAGCCAGCGCGGTAGCCGCCCCATGGGTCCTTGCCTTCGCCGTTGAAGGTGGCCTTGATGACGACTGGCTTGGTCACGCCGTGCAGGGTCAGGTCGCCTTCGACGTCAGCCGTGGTCTTGCCGTCGGCGTTCTTGCCCACGTTGGTGACCTTGGTTGAAACGAACTTGGCGTCAGGATAGGTAGCGACGTCCAGGAAGTCCTTGCTGCTGATGTGCTTGTTACGCTCGGCGTGGTTGGTGTCGACGCTGGCGGTCTTGATGTCGATGCTGATCTTGCTGTCTTCAGGCTTGGCAGCGTCGAAGCTGAAGTTACCGCTCCAGTCCTTGAAAGTACCGTGGATGAAGCTGTAGCCCAGGTGGCTGATGGTGAAGTCGATGAAGGCGTGCTGGCCTTCCTTGTCGATGGTGTAGTCAGCAGCCATTGCCTGACCTGCCGACAGCAGTGCCGAACCGATAGCCAGTGCAGCCAGAGTCTTTTTCAACATACGTCGTCTTCCTTATGTAGTCAGTTGAGGAGCATCAGGCCTTGCGGCCAAGCATACGAATGAGCGTTGCATCACGATCGATGAAGTGATGCTTCAGGGCGGCCAGGCCATGGAGTACAGCAAAGATCACCAGGGTCCAGGCCAGGTACAGGTGCACTTCGCCAGCAACGTCCGCCTGGTCGGGCAGTCCGCTGATCAGCGCAGGCACTTCAAACAGTCCGAACACCGGAATCCCGACACCTTCTGCGGTGGAAATCAGGTAACCGGCAAACATCACCAGGAACAGGTCCAGGTAAAGAAACGCATGCCCCAGCTTGGCCGCAACCCGCACGAACGGGCTGTGATTGGCCGGTGGCGGTGGCGGCGGGCTGACGAAACGCCAGACCACGCGGATCAGCATGAACAGAAACAGCGTGATGCCGATGCTCTTGTGCAGATCGGGACCTGCCTTGCGCCAGGTGTCGTAGTAGCCCAGGCCAACCATCCACAGCCCCAGCGCGAACAAGCCGAACACCGTCAGCGCCACACCCCAGTGCAGAACAATGCTGACCCAGCCATAGCGTGAAGAAGAGTTGCGTAACTGCATGGTAGAGATCCCGTAAAAGCAGCCTGTGAAGCTGCGAGAAAGACTAGCGGTTTATCTATCGAAAGAAAGCGCAAAATTTTGCTGTGAAATATCAGGAAATACGATGGATATTCCCTGATACATTTTTCCTCATGGTCGATTAACGGAGTGTTACGTGAGAGCACTCATGCACATCTTTGTGGGAGTGAGCTTGCTCACGAAACGGGCGCCATTGGCATTCGTGAGCAAGCTCACTCCCACAGGTCGTTGATCTGGCTTATCCATCAACACTCTAGACCCTGCGGTTATTCGCCAGACGAAAAAAAAGGCGCGGTCTGCAGACCGCGCCTTTCTCATTCAACCAACCTTGCGATCAGTTCTTGCTGTCAGCCGCCGGAGCCGCTGCCTTGTCGCTGGCCTTGGCCGGGGCTTTCTTGGTTGCCTCGGTCTTGGCTGGCGCCTTGTGGGTGGCGGCAGTTTTGGCGGGGGCCTTTTTCACAGGCTCCTTCTTGGCCGGTTCTTTCTTGGCGGCTTCGTGCTTGGCCGGCGCCTTTTTCGCAGGCTCCACGACCGCAGGCTTGGCCGGTTCGACCGGAGCAGGCGCTGGCGTCACCGGTGCAGGCGCCGGGGCTGGAGCAGGTGCCGGAGCAGGCTCTGGCGCTTTCTCGGCCGGTTTGGCTTCTGGCTTGGAGCCACCGAACATGTTCGAGAAGAAGCCGCCGATACCGCCGCTGCTTTCCTTCGGCGCTTCAGCAGGCTTCGGTGGTGGCGCCTTCACTGGCTCGAACGACTTGCCCGCCGCCAGATCCTGCACCTGGCTGGCCGCGCGCTGGCCGGTGCGCAGTGCGCCTTCCAGCGTGCCCGGGTACAGCGCGTCGGTGTGCTCACCGGCAAAGGCGATGCGCTGCAGCGGTTTTTCCCACAGGCGCCAGTATTTGCTGATCTGCCCCGGGCCGAACGCCAGATAGGCGCCGCCGGTGGACGGATCGACGCTGGAACGACGAATTTCATAACCGGTGAACGCACCACGGGCCTGCGGATAGAACGCGTGCAGACGGATCAGCACCTGATCGACCATCTGCTTGTCGCCGAAGGCCTGCATGATCCGCGCGTTGTCGCCGGACAGGTTGATCACCGCGTTGGCGCCACCTTTAAGGGCAGGCTCGATCCACAGCATGCCCAGGCCGGTGTTGCTGTAGATTTCACCGGACATCCGCGCCTTGCTGTCCCACACCGGCGTCTTGAACTTGAGCATGATCTGGTCATGCCAGCCGTAGTTGGTGCTCTTGATCGCGCCTTGATGCTGGGCATCGAGGGCCGGGGTCAGCTGGATCTTGCTCAGGGCGCGCAGCGGCACTGCCAGCACGACGTACTCGGCCTCGTAACCCACCGCGCCGACCTTGACGGTCACGCCGTCCTTGTCCTGGTTGATCGCCGACACCGGCGAGTTGGTCTTGATCACTTTCAGTTGTTTGACGAACTCTTCGGCCAGCACCGCACTGCCACCGGGCAGGCGCGCAGCACGACGATCCCGCTCGTCGACATTGCGATTGACCCGCGACTGCTGTGCGAAATACAGCAGCGACAGGCGCGAAGGTTCGTCATAACGAGTACGAATCTGCTGGTTGATCAGTTGGCGCGCGGTGGCCGGCAGGTTCAGGCGATCCAGCCAGGTGGCGACGTTGATCTGGTCCAGGGCGAACAGCGTGCTGTTGGCCGCCGGGTTTTCAGGGTCGGCAATCGACTTGGCCAGATCGTCCAGCGTGGTTTCGTAGCGCTTGATGGCTTCGGCGGTGGCCGGCTGTTTGGTGGCCAGATCGGCGGCGGTAAAGTACTCGCCTTCGATCAGGTAGCCCGGGGTACGCACGAATTCCGGCGCAGGCACGGGCTTGAGCTTGAAGCGATCCAGGTACTGGTTGAGCACCGGCTGCGCCTTGGCATTGCCGATCCACTCGCTGCCCGCCAGGCCCGAGCGCCCGCCAACGCTTGGCTTGGCCTCCAACAGGGTGACTTGCCAGCCTTTGTTCTGCAGCTCATAAGCGGCTGTCAGGCCCGCCAGACCGCCACCGACGACAATCGCCGTGTGCGGTTTTTCCACGGCCGACGCCTGCGCGCTGACCAGCCCAACCATTACCAGCGCACAGGCGCGCAGCCAACCAGAAAGCATCGAGCGAACTCCGGAATACACAGTGGGAATCGTCGGATTGAGTTGTCCGATTCTTCGAAGAGCGCGAAGGATACGCCAGCCGTGAAACGCCCGCCAGCACTGCGCGCAAGGCTGATTTCTGGCGCCTGCGGTGCGTTAAAAAATGCGCTAAAGGTTGTCCCTGCCGGACGCATTGCATAGGCTTGCGCGATTGTTTGCCCTCGCGCCATGCGAGTCGTCACCGGGAGATTAAAGATGGGCCTCAACGATCAGTGGATGCAACGCGACTTGAAAGTCCTGTGGCACCCCTGCACCCAGATGAAAGATCACGAAAACCTGCCGCTGATCCCGATCAAGCGCGGCGAGGGCGTGTGGCTCGAAGACTTCGAAGGCAAGCGCTATCTGGACGCGGTCAGTTCCTGGTGGGTCAACGTGTTCGGCCACGCCAACCCGCGCATCAACCAGCGCATCAAGGATCAGGTCGACCAGCTGGAGCACGTGATTCTGGCCGGTTTCAGCCACCAGCCGGTGATCGAGCTGTCGGAGCGCCTGGTGGCGATGACGCCCGAAGGCCTGACCCGGTGCTTCTACGCCGATAATGGCTCGTCCTGCATCGAAGTCGCGCTGAAAATGAGCTTTCACTACTGGCTCAACCGTGGCAAGCCGGCCAAGAAGCGCTTTGTCACGCTGACCAACAGCTACCACGGCGAAACTGTCGCCGCGATGTCGGTGGGCGATGTGCCGCTGTTCACCGAAACCTACAAGGCGCTGTTGATGGACACCATCAAGGTGCCGAGCCCCGACTGCTACCACCGCCCCGAAGGCGCGAGCTGGGAAGAGCACACCCGCACGATGTTCGCGGTGATGGAGCAGACCCTGGCCGAGCATCACGACACCATTGCCGCGGTGATCATCGAGCCGCTGATCCAGGGCGCAGGCGGCATGCGCATGTACGATCCGATCTACCTCAAGCTGCTGCGCGAGGCCTGCGATCGCTATGGCGTGCACCTGATCCACGATGAAATCGCCGTCGGTTTCGGCCGCACCGGCACCATGTTTGCCTGTGAGCAGGCTGGCATCCGACCGGATTTCCTGTGCCTGTCCAAGGCCCTGACTGGCGGCTACCTGCCGCTGGCGGCGTGCATCACCACCGATGACGTCTACGACGCGTTCTACGACGAATACCCGACCCTGCGCGCCTTCCTTCACTCCCACAGCTACACCGGCAACCCGCTGGCCTGTGCGGCGGCGCTGGCGACGCTGGACATCTTCGAGCAGGACAACGTCATCGAGAACAACAAGGCCCTGGCGCAGCGCATGAAGACCGCAACCGCGCACCTGGCCGACCACGCCCACGTCGCGGAAATCCGCCAGACCGGCATGGCCATCGCCATCGAGATGGTGCAGGACAAGGCCAGCAAGACCGCCTACCCATGGCAGGAACGACGCGGCCTGAAAGTCTTCGAACACGCCCTGACCCGCGGCGCCCTGCTGCGCCCGCTGGGCAGCGTGGTGTATTTCCTGCCGCCGTATGTGATCACCCCGGAGCAGATCGATTTCCTGGCCGAAGTGGCCAGCGAAGGCATCGACATCGCCACGCGCAGCAGCATCAGCGTGCCGGTGCGCGAGAATTTCCATCCGGATTTTCGTGATCCGGGTTAACGAACACTGATCGCCCCCTGTGGAAGCCGGCTTGCTGGCGAATGCTTCAGATCAGACACTGCATCAGTGACTGACACACCGCATTCGCCAGCAAGCCGGCTCCCACAGAAAGCTGTATGGCACTTGATGAATCCACAGAGAAACAACCATGAGACTGTCCCGCTTTTTCATCGACACGCCCCTGAGCCTCGGTGAGCACGAACTGCCCGAAGCCCAGGCACACTACATCGGCCGGGTGCTGCGCATGGCGGTGGGCGATGCGGTGCAACTGTTCGACGGCTCAGGCCTGGAATTTCGCGCAACGCTGAGTGAAGTCGGCAAGAAACAGGTGCGCGTGCAGGTGTCCGAAAGCTTTGCCGGCCTTGCCGAATCGCCGTTGCAGATCCACCTGGGCCAGGGCCTGTCCCGCGGCGAGCGCATGGACTGGGCGATTCAGAAGGCGACCGAACTGGGCGTCACCCAGATCACCCCCATCGTCAGCGAGCGCTGCGAAGTGCGGCTCAAGGATGAGCGCGCAGAGAAGCGCCAGGCCCATTGGCAGCAGATCGCGATCAGCGCCTGCGAGCAATGCGGTCGTTCGGTGGTGCCGGTGGTCAATCCGCCTGTGACGCTGGCCGACTGGCTCAAGCACACCGAGGCCGACCTGAAACTGGTGCTGCACCCGGTGGCCGAGCCGCTGGTCAGCCATGCCAAACCGGCAACACTGGCGTTCCTGATCGGCCCGGAAGGCGGCTTGAACGATGCGGAAGTGGATCAGGCGCAAAACGCCGGATTTCACGCCGCGCGTCTGGGCCCTCGCGTACTGCGCACCGAAACCGCCCCGGTCGTGGCCCTGAGCGTGGCGCAGCAGTTGTGGGGGGATTTTTAGCTATCAGCTACCTCGCAAACCCCAACCTGTAGGAGCGAATTCATTCGCGAATGGCCTGTCACCCGCCACATATCTATCGCCTGGCAAATTCTTCGCGAATGAATTCGCTCCTACAGGGTTCAGCGTCATTCAAGTTTCAAAGGACATACCGCGTAATCGCGACGAAATGCAGCAAACTCCCGGCAATCACGAATAAATGCCAGATCCCGTGCCAATGCCGGAATCGCTTGTCGTAGGCAAAAAAGATGATGCCCACGGTGTACAACACCCCGCCCAGCGCCAGCCAGGTGAAACCTGCGGTGCCCAGCGCCTTGATCAGCGGCTTGACCGCCACCAGCACAATCCAGCCCATCACCGCGTAGATCACGATCGACATCACCCGCGCTTCCGAACGCGGCTTGATCTCCTGCAACATGCCGATCACCGCCAGCCCCCAGACGATGCCGAACAGCGTCCAGCCCCACGGGCCGCGCAAGGTCACCAGGCAGAACGGCGTGTAACTGCCGGCAATCAGCAGGTAAATCGACAGGTGGTCGACCTTCTGCATGATCACCTTCGCCCGCCCGCGCACGCTGTGATACACCGTCGAGGCGCTGTACAACAGAACCAGCGCCACGCCATACACCGCGACACTGACAATCTTCCACGCATCACCGGCGATGCTGGCGATCACCAGCAACCAGACCGCACCAATGGACGCCAGCACCGCACCGACCAGGTGGGTCCAGGCGTTGAATTTCTCTCCGTAATACATCCGTAACGGACCTCTCTGTGCTACTTCAGACGGTTCAAGGCTCCAGCTTATGACGCCAAAGTGCAACGCATGTGTCAGTTCAAATGAGAATTTAATGCAACCCCACGCCCGCGACTTAGGCACAATCGGGCCCATGAACAACAAGAATTCGCAGCGGAAGGCCCCATGCAGATCGACGAAGAGCTGACGTTAAAGAAGCTGGAAATCTTCCTGGCCTTCATGCGCACCGGCAATCTGGCCCGCGCGGCGTCGGAACTTGCGACCAGCACCGTCAGCGTGCACCGGGCGATTCATTCACTGGAAAGCGCCCTGCGCTGCCCGCTGTTCAAGCACGAAGGACGCAACCTCACGCCGCTCGAAAGTGCTTACGTGCTGGAGGAGCGGGCGCAGAAGATCATTCAGGAAGTGCTTGCCACCGTCGAGCAGACCCGCGAAGCGGCAGGGTTTTCCGCCGCGCGCTTCAAGCTTGGCGCGCTGTATTCGCTGACCGTCAAGACCGTGCCGCAACTGATCATGGGCCTGAAAATTCGCCGCAGCGAACTCAACATCGACCTGATCCTGGGCTCGAACATCGACCTGTTCTACAAGCTGAAGAACATGGAAGTCGATGCGATTCTGGTCTCGCTCAACGAGAGCGTGAACGACCCGGACTGCGAGCAGGTGCCGCTGTTTTCCGACGACATCTTCCTCGCCACCCCGGCCGACTCGCCGTTTGCGCAGCAGAGCGAAGTGGATCTGTCCGACCTGCGCGAGGCCACCTTCATCACCCTGACCCAGGGCTTTGCCACCCACCGCGACGGCATGCGGGTGTTCCAGCAGGCGGGCTTCGAGCCGAAAGTCGCCATGCAGGTCAACGACATCTTCACGCTGCTGAGCATGGTCAGCTCCGGCGTCGGCTACGCCCTGCTCCCCGGGCGCATCGCCGCCGTCTACGAAAACCGCGTCCGCCTGATCCCGCTGCAAACCCGCTACCACATGCAGCAACACATCGGCCTGGTCTTCCTCAAAGCCCGCGAACGCGACCCGAACCTGCTGGCATTGCTGGCGGAGTGCCGGATGTATTCGAATCGGTTGGCGGAGGGCTGAGCTCGGATTCGCCCTGATCCTGTGTAGGAGCGAATTCATTCGCGAAGATCGGTCAGGCGACACAACTCTGAAGGCTGCACCGGCGCATTCGCGAATAAATTCGCTCCTACAGGTTCGGTATGTATCCGCCGACTCTCTGGAAAACCCGCAACCCCCCACACCCCGACGAATGCTGTGGCTTCGCCTGAGTGTGGGTGGCCACGAACCCTTTAACGCACGTTCTTGTCCAGCGTGCGCAGCTTCTCTGGCAGCGCCCACAGCAACAGGCCAGCGGCGATGACGCTGGTCACGCCGATCACGTACAGCGCAGGCGTGGTGCTGCCGGTGATGTCCTTGATATGGCCGACCATGACCGGGCTGACGATGCCGCCGAACTGGCCCAGGGTGTTGATCAGGGCAATACCGCCCGCGGCACCGGCGCCAGCACCGGCCAGCAGTTTCGGTGGCAGGGTCCAGAAGGCCGGGATCGAGGCAACGATGCCTCCGCCGAGCATGGCCAAAGACAGAATCAGCATGCTGGTGTGCTGGGCGAAGATGCCCGCACAGAAGAAGCCGATGGCGCCGAGCACGACCAGGCCGCAGACGTATTTGCGACGTTCGCCGCTGGCGTCGGACAACCGGCCAATGACCACCATGCTGATGGCGCCGCAGATGTACGGGATGGCGGTCAGCAGGCCGATGATGACCGGGCTTTCGACGCCGGCGCTGCGAATCAGCTGTGGCGCCCAGAAATTCAGGCCGTAGGACGCCACCTGAATCAGGAAGTAGATCAGCCCGAGCATCAGGAACCCCGGCATTTTCAGGGCGGTCAGCAGCGAGCCGTGCTTGTTCGGCTCATGCTGGGCGATGCGGCTGGACAGGTAGGTTTTCTCGGACTCGGTCAGCCAGTGCGCGTCGCTGATGCGATCCTTGAGCAGGGTCAGCACGGCGAAACCCAGTGCGATGCAAGGCAGCCCACCGAGCAGAAACAGCCAGTGCCATCCGCGCATTTGCATCACGCCATCCATACCACCCAGGACAAGGCCTGAAATCGGCGCGCCCAGCAAGCCAGCAAAAGCAGAAGCCAGGAACAGCGTCGAGGTGATGCGGCCACGGTAGGTCTGCGGGAACCAGAGCGTCAGATAAAACAGCACGCCCGGTGCGAAACCGGCTTCCATCGCGCCGATGATGAAACGCAGCACGTAGAACTGCCATTCAGCGTTGACGAACACCATCAGGGCCGTCGCCACGCCCCAGGAGATCATGATGCGGGCGATCCAGCGGCGTGCGCCGACCTTGTAGAGCATGATGTTGCTCGGCACTTCGAACAGCACGTAGCCGATCACGAACAGGCTGGCGCCCAAGCCGTAGGCGGTGTCGCTCAGGCTCAGGTCGGCCTGCAGCTGAAATTTGGCGAAACTGATGTTGATGCGGTCGAAGAAGGCGAACAGGTAGCAGATCATGATCAACGGCATCAGGCGCCACGCGACCTTGCGGATCAAGGCCTTTTCGGCACTTACAACCTCGGCCAGGGTGCTGTTCGGGTTCAGAACAGAGATAGACATAGGGTTACTCCAGTTGGACTTCCCAGGGGGAGCCCGATTGTTTTTGTTGTCTGGACGAACAGGCTCGGGGCCCGCTCGTTCGGTGTAGAACTCGTTGATTACATCCATTTCCCGTAGCAGCACGGCTTGCCGGCGGGGCGGTGGGTCAGCAAAAGATGCATCGCCTGACACGACGCTCCCGCCGGCAAGCCGTGCTGCTACGAGGTATCTCTCTCACCCCGGCAGATCGGCTGGCGCCGGGTGCAAATCGCAATTGCGCCCCGCCTTGGCCACCTGCCCCGGCATTTCATGACCCAACAGCGCGGGCAGGCGCCGGGACATCTTCAAGAGATGCGGCAGGTCGATACCGGTCTCGATGCCCATTTCCTCGCACATGTTCACCAGGTCCTCGGTGCAGATATTTCCCGAGGCGCCGGGTGCGAACGGGCAGCCGCCCAGGCCGCCCAGCGACGCATCGAAACGCCGCGCGCCGGCTTCATAGGCCGCCAATACGTTGCTCAGGCCCAGGCCGCGGGTGTTGTGGAAGTGCAGGGTCAGCTTCGACGCCGGCAGGCGGGTGAGCACCCGCTGCACCAGGCGATAGACCTGACGCGGGTTGGCCATGCCGGTGGTGTCGGCCAGGGAAATGCCCTGCATGCCCAGTTCCAGATAGGCATCGACGATCTGCAACACGCGGTCTTCATCGATCTTGCCTTCGAACGGGCAACCGAAAGTCGTCGCGATGGAGCCGTTGAGGCTGACGGACGACCCGGCGGCAAACGACACCACATCGGCGAACGCCGCCAGCGACTGCTCGCAGCGCATGCGCATGTTCGCCAGGTTGTGGGTCTGGCTGGCAGACATCACCAGATTCAGCTCGTCGGCACCGGCGTCGATGGCCCGCTGCGCGCCGCGCAGGTTGGGGATCAGCGCCACGTAGATCACGTCCGGATGGCGTTCGATGCCACGAAACACTTCGTCGCCATCGCGCAGCGCCGGGATGGCCTTGGGCGAAACAAAAGAACCGGCCTCGATGCGGCTGAAACCGGCCTGAGAAAGCTCATTGATCAGCGCGATCTTGTCAGCGGTCTCGACCCATGTCGGCTCGATCTGCAAGCCGTCGCGGGGCGACACTTCCTGAACGATCAGGCGTTCGGAGAAATCGGTAATCATTGCACCACCCCCTGGGATTTGAGTTGCGCGATATCGGCGTCGGTCATGCCCAGGTCATTGAGCACGCTGTCGGTGTGCTGGCCCAGTGCCGGGCCCTGCCAGTTCACCGAGCCCGGGGTTTCCGACAGCTTGGGCACGATGCCTGGCATCTTGACGCTGGCGCCGCCCGGCAGCTGCGCGTCGAGGATCATCTCGCGGGCCTGATAATGCGGGTCGGCGACGATATCGGCGACGTTGTAGATGCGCCCGGATGGCACTTCGGCGGCCTCCAGCACCTGCAGCACTTCGTCGATCGGCAGGCTGGACGACCAGGCGCTGATCGCGGCATCGAGCATGTCGCTCTGCGCGGCGCGGCCATCGTTCTGGGCGAATTCGGGCGCTTCGGCCAGGTCCGGCCGGCCGATGGCGTGCATCAGGCGCTTGAAGATCGGGTCGCTGTTGCCGGCGATCACCACATACGCGCCTTCGGCGGTCGGATAGGTGTTGGACGGCGCGATCCCTGGCAGGGCGCCACCGGTGCGCTCACGCACATGGCCGAGCATGTCGTACTCGGGCACCAGGCTTTCCATGAGGTTGAACACGCTTTCGACCAGCGACACGTCGACGATCTGCCCGTCGCCCTGGCCGGTTTTCACCCGCAGCAGCGACATCAGCGCGCCCATGACTGCGTGCATGGAAGCCAGCGAGTCGCCCAGGCTCACGCCTACACGAGCCGGCGGCGAGCCGGGCGTGCCGGTGGTGTAACGGATGCCGCCCATGGCCTCGCCGATGGCGCCGAAACCGGGACGATCGCGGTAAGGGCCGGACTGGCCGTAGCCGGAAATACGCACCAGCGTCAGTTTCGGGTTCAGGGCGTGCAGGACATCCCAGCCCAGGCCGAGCTTTTCCAGCGCACCGGGGCGCAGGTTTTCGATCAATACGTCGGCGCTTTCAGCCAGGCGCTTGACGATGGCGATGCCTTCGGCGGATTTGAGATTCAGCGAGAGGGATTTCTTGTTACGCGACTGCAGGTACCACCACAGCGAAGTGCCTTCATGCAGCTTTCGCCATTTACGAAGAGGATCGCCCTGCCCCATCGATTCGATCTTGATCACCTCGGCGCCGAACTCGCCCATCAGGCGGGCAGCGAAGGGTGCGGCGATCAGTGTGCCGATTTCAATCACGCGCACACCGTTCAGGGGGCCTGTCATAGCGGATACCTCAAGTGTTTCTTGGAATTTGATCCAAGCCTAGAGGACCCGCAGGGGGCAAATCCAACCGTTTGTTGGCAAGGGCCGTTCGCGAAACGCGAACGCTATTGCAGCTGAAGCTGCAAGTGTTCGAACAGCAAGGTGCTCACCGGCGACAGCGCGTCCTTGTCCCGCACCACCAGGATCAGCGTGCGGCTGGCCCAGGAATCGCTCAGGGCCACGGCCGTCAGCCCCAACGGCACGCCGAGCAGTTCGAAGGCCTTGCGTGGCAACACGCCGATGCCCATGTTGGCCTGAACCATCCGGCACATGGCGTCGAAGCCAGGCACGTGGATGCGCACCCGCAGCGGCCTGCCGTGAGACCGGGCGGCGGTGTGGGTGCGCATGTTGATGGAGCTGGCCGCGTGCAGGCCGATGTAGTCGCTGCCCAGCGTGTCTTCGAACGCCACCTGTTTCACGCCGGCCAGCGGATGATCAGGACGCATCACCACGACCAGTTGGTCCCGCCGGTACGGCACGCTGTGCAAGCCTTGCACATCGGTGTCTTCGGAGCAGATACCGATGTCGGCCACGCCGTCGATCAGGCCCTGAACCACGCCAGTGCTGGGCCGCTCTTCGAGGTCGACCTTGACCCGCTCGTGGTGGGTGGTGAAGTCGTGCAAGTCTTCGGGCAGGAACTGGATGATCGCCGAGAGGTTGGCCAGCATGCGCACGTAGCCGCGCATGCCCTGCAGGTGCTCGTCGAGTTCGAGGCCCATTTTTTCCAGGTCCGAGAGCATGCGCCGGGCATGATGCAGCAGCGTCTCGCCGGCTGCCGTCAGCGTCATGCCCTTGGCGTTGCGCAGGAACAGGCCGATACCCAACACCTCTTCCAGCTCCATCAGGCGCTTGCTCGCCGCCGATACCGCGATGGCTTCGCGGGCTGCCGCGCGGGTGAGCGTGCCTTCCTCATACACCGCCACGAAGAGCTTGAGGGTGATCAGATCAAGGCGGCGGATGAGGTTTTTGTGCAGCATGCAGGCACTCTCGTTAACGAAGCGGGCTGACGGCGCGGGGCCAAGAATACACGCAAACCACCGAGTGAACCCCGGCAGGCAGGATTGTCTGAATATTCAGGCGTGACAGCCCCTCCCCGATCACGCTGCCTTCGAGTAACGTATAGGCATCTGCGACGGGGCCTCGCCGTTTTGATCAGGCGACATGCCCCGCAAACCGCAATACGAGAGAAGCCGACCGTGCATAAAGTCCGATTGATCAAAAACGTCTGGACCCACCAGACCCCCGAGATCTCTTCCGAGTGGTCCAAGCTGCTGTTCGAAGCCGAGCTGCCGTTCGTGCCGTTTCCGGGCCTGAACATTCGCCTGCCCGATCAGAGCGCCTGGCGCATTCGCGACGTGGAGTGGAACGTCGAGGAAGCCACCTTCCGCTGCTACATCGAGGACCAGTTCATGAACCTGCTGGTCGATGTCGACGATTCCTACGAGGACTGGCTCGAAACCCTGCAGGCCGACGGCTGGACCCTCAGCGGACGCTACACCAACGAGCACAACAAGACCTGATACCCCTGCTTGATCGATTCAGGATTCGAAGCCTCACCCAGGATGCTGTACCTTTCTCGGCAAAATCGTGAACGCCTGCCAGACTTGCTTCTGAGCCAGGCAAGAGGCCTGCCCCGACGGGCCCTGTATTTACCTTGAGCGTTGCTGCCATGAAACGGATTTCCCGCTGTACCCGTTACGCGATCAGCGCGCTCTTGGCGTGCGCGTCCATTGCGTGTGCCGCGCCATCGATCGACTTCTACGTTCCCGAAGCCCCTCCCCTGACCATGCTGACCGTGGGCGACCAGCATGGCATCGTCGGCGACGTCGCCCTGCAGGCCATCGCCCTGGCGGGCTACTCGGTCCATACGCTTTCCCCGCCCTGGCCACGGGCACAGCGCGAAGTGAGCATCGGCAAGAACCTGCTGATCGCCCCGCTGACTCGCACACAGAGCCGCGAAGACAACTACACCTGGATCGCGCCGGTCCTGACGATGGACCGGGCGTTTTTCAGCCTGGACCGGCGGGTGGAAAGCTTCGACGAAGCGAAAAAGACCTTCAAGCTGATCGCCGTGGGCCTGGGCAGCGCGCAGGAAACCCGACTGCGTGACGAGGGCTTTCCAGACTCGCAGATATATCCGCTGAAAATCGGCGAAAATCCGGCGCAAATGCTACTCAAGGGGCGTGTCGATGCCTGGTTCAATGGCGTACCGGAAAGCCGCTACATCTGGCGCCAACTGACCGATCGTCCGCTGGTGATGGGGCGCGTGCTGATGACCGCCAATCTCTATCTGGCGTGCTCGAAGGATTGCGATCCGCAGATCGTGGAAAAGCTCAGGGACGCGATCGACCAGCTTGAGAAAGACGGGACGATCGACAGGATCGAGGAGCAGTACAGCAAAGGCTTGCCGACGCGCTGAACGCTGACAAGCCTTGGTGGGAGTGAGCTTGCTCACGAAGCGATGTTCTGCTGCGCATACGCAGGTCACTTCGTGAGCAAGCTCACTCCCACAGGAAAACCGGAACTTAACTCAGGTCACGGCAGCAGAATAACCTTGTCAGTACTCCCCTGATTCACCGCCTCATAACTCACAAGCCCATGCTGCAGCGGCACCTCGACCAGCCCGGTCGGCAACGGCAACGAACCCTCGTCGAACAGCGCACCGAACTGCTCCAGCATCCGCGCACAGGCTTCGACGCTGTACAGCAGCGAGTTGATCCCCACCACCGAACCGCCCTTGCGATACAGCGCCAGCGCCGGCAATTGCACATGGCCATCCACGGGCGCGGCAATGATCGCGATGCGGCCAAACGGCGCGAGAGCTTGTACCGATGGCGGCAGCCAGAAGCCGGTGGTGTCGAAAATCACATCCGCTCCGCCAGCAAAGACCTCACCCACCTGCGCCGACAGTTCTTCAGGCTTACCCAGCAGAATGGTCTTGAAACCCTGCTCTTGCAGCGCCGCGACCTGATCGGCGCGACGCACAGCGGCCAGCACCTGCGCCCCACGCACCTTGGCCAGCGCGATGGCCGCACTGCCCACCGCGCCGTTCGCGCCGATGACCAGCAGACGCGTGTTGCTGTCCACGCCGCTGCGCTCCAGCGCATCCCATGCCGTGGTGTACGGCACGCCCAGGCTGGCCGCCTGGACGAAGCTCAGTGACGTGGGCTTGAGCGCCACGCCTTTGGCCGACAGGGTGATGTAACCGGCATGGGAGCCGTTGCGCGAGAAGCCGATCTGATTGCCGGTGCCCCAGACTTCCTGGCCAATCAACTCCTGCGGGCCCTCGACCACGACACCGGCGAAATCCCGCCCCGGAACCCGCGGCAAGGTGGTGTACGGAAAACGCCCGAGCACGTTCTTCACATCGCTGGGGTTCAGCCCCGCGGCCTTGATCTGCACCAGCACCTCGCCAAGCGCAGGAATCGGTTTGGGCAGATCGACCACTTCCAGGGCGGCCAGATCGCCGGTACGGGAAAATTGCAGTGCTTTCATGATGTTCACATCCGAAATTGAGAAGCGGTACAGATCAGGAAATCAGGTTGGCAAGCAGCTGGCGCCCCATGGGCCAAAGCTTTTCGCCAGCCTGCATGCCCAGCAAGCCGACCAGCGCGACCAGCGGCGGCGCGGGCGAGCGAAAATCCAGCGCGCCATACAGCAGGCCGACCGCGATGCCGATGGCGAGAGAAATGATGTAGCTCATGATGAACTCCGGGGCCTTGTGTGTTAGGCGATGACCAGAGTGTATGCAGCGGCGGGCAAAGCTACCGGCCAAGTGCTTCTGAATTTCGGACACGATGCTTTAGACATGCCATGCGCCGGACTCGGCTCTGTAGGAGCGAATTCATTCGCGAAAATGGCTCATACGACGAATCTGTATCGCCTGGCCCATTTTTCGCGAATAAATTCGCTCCTACAGGGTGATCGGTTGGGGCAACGTACCCATCCAATTACGGATTATCCGAAACGGTTGGATATTGCGAAGGTGCCACCCCCAGCTCGCGGCGAAACATGTCGCTGAAGCTGCTCGGCGAATAGCCCATCGAACGGGCGATGGTGCTCACCGGCACACCCTGAATGATCTCGGCCACCGCCGTCGCCAGTTGCACCTGCCTGCGCCACTCGGCAAAGCCCATCCCCAGCACACCCTGAAACAGTCGCGCCAGCGTGCGAACACTGGCGCCTGCATTCTCGGCGTGCTGTTCGAACGACACATCGATGGAAGGCTCGACCATGACCGCCTGACAGACATTCATCAGCCGCCGGTCGCTCTCATCAGGCAGGGGCACCTTGAGCAACGAGCGCCGGGCGCGCTTGAGCTCCAGCAGCGCTAGATTGACCAGCGCCTCGTAGTACGCCGAATCCTTGTCCTCTTCAGCCACCAGATTGACGATCAGCTCGCGCAGCAGGCGAGCCACTTCGAACACCTGAACCGTCGACTCCAGCGTCTGCGCCAGCGCCGGGCGCAGGTAGATGTTGCGCATCTCAAGATCAGACACCACCCGAATCCCGTGAGGCACCCCCGGCGGCAACCACACCGCCCGCTGCGGCGGCACCACCAGTGCCTCATGGGGCGTCTCCACCCACATCACACCCGACATCGCATACAACACCTGGCCCCAGTCATGCTCGTGAGGTTCGATGTACAGCCCACGCGGATACGTGCGCGAAACCCGTTGCACAGGGACGGCGGTGTCGGTGAGGTCGGGGGGAGCGGCGATGGCCATGATGTGGACTGTGCTGCATCGGAAAAGCGCAATCTTAACGCAGCCCAGGGCCACACAAACAAAAACGCCCCGGTCTCACGACCGGGGCGTCTTTCGCAGCTTGGGCTCAACAGCCGTTCAACATCAGAAAACGTTGATCGGGTAGTCGATGAAGATACGGGTTTCGTTACCGCCGACGTTGTACTGGTCAGCGTTGTCCGACACGCGCAGCCAGGAGTTGCGCAGGCGCAGGGACAGGTCCTTGGCCGGGCCGCTCTGGACGACGTAGGTCAGCTGGCTGAACAGTTCGTGTTCGTCGCCGTTGCCGCGGTTGGTGCCATCGTCGATGTTGTCGCCGCGCACGTAGGCCACTTTGTAGCTCAGGCCCGGGGTGACGACGGACGACAGGTTCACGCCGTAGCCCAGCTGCCAGGAGCGCTCGTCCTTGCCGTTGAAGTCCGACCAGTAGGAGTTGGCCAGGTAGATGGAGTTGCCACCATCGCTGTAGCCGCCAGCGCTGCGGTAGCCGCCGTAGTTGTAGCCGGTGTCGCCGGTGCTGCGCTGGTGCGCGATAGTGAACGAGTGGATGCCCACAGCCCAGGTCGCGGCCAGGCTCCAGATCTTGTTGTCGCGCTCGCCGTCAGCAGCGGCTGCGGAGAAATCCTTGTCCAGCTTGGTCTTGTAGCCGTTGAAATCGAAAGTCAGCGACTGATCCTGCGGCAGGGCGAAGACGTAGTTCAGGTTCAGGTACTGCTTCTTCAGCGTGTCTTCGTCATCGGAGGCGTAGAACGCGCCGCTGAAAGCGTCGGTGAACTTGTAGCTGGCGCCGTAGACGTTGATGCTCTTCAGGTCGCCACTGTCGCGGCCTTCGGCGCTCTTGCGGGTCTGGGCGGTGAAGCGGCCAGCGACCAGGGTCAGGTCCTTGATCTCTTTGGACGTGATCAGGGTGCCGGTGTAGCTTTCAGGCAGCAGGCGGACGTTGTCGTAACTCAGAACCGGCAGTTCCGGCATCATGTCGCCGTACTTGAGTTCGGTGTTGGACACACGGAACTTGATCGCGCCGCCGAAGCGCTGCAGATCGTCGGCTGCATTGCCGTTGCTGTCTTGCTTGAAGAAGTCGATGCCACCGGCGCCGCTCTTGCCTTTGCCGCCGTCCAGACGCACCGCGTACAGGCCGAATGCGTCGACGCCGACACCCACGGTGCCCTGAGTGAAACCGGACGAATAGTTGGCCATGAACGCCTGGCCCCATTCGGCGCGGTCTTCAGGCCCGCCCTTGTAGTCGCGGCTGATGTAGGCGTTACGCAGGTTGACCTTCAGGCTGCTGTCTTCGACAAAGCCCTTGGAATCCGCTTGCCCGTCCGCCATCGCGTGGCTCGCAGCCAGAATGCCCAGAGTGAGCAGGCCGATACGCTGTTTCATCTTGTTGTCCTTGTGTGCAGATTGATCGCGCGCTGTGGCAATACCGGACAGGTAATTGCGTCCTCCGAAGCTCTATTGAAGCGTCGAAAGCCCGCACGAAATCATCGCAGTGGACTACTGATGCACGTACATGGCGCTTGGCCACAGGCGGTGGAGCCGCGAATGCTATCCGCGGCATACAAGGGTGTCAATTTGATGAAACCCAAACGGACAAACGGGTCGGCCTCTTTCTGTTGAAAGAGGCCGACTCATCAGCTGTCGAGAATGCCGACCAACGCATCCATTTCAGCGTCGTTGATCAGTCCGTAGGGGTAGCGCTGGGTCAGCATCGTCCGGTAGTCGGTCGCTTCGACCTGGGTTTTCTGAGCCTGGGTTATCCGTAACCAGTCCGCCATCATCTGCCGTGCTTCACTGCTCGCAGACAAACCTCGAGCCACTTGCGGCTCATGACCTGCGTTCATAGGGGATAACCTCTTGCGTCTTGAGCTGCGAAATCTACGGGACTTTTGTTACAGACGAGCGAAACAAGTAACCGTTTAGGTAACTCTCGGACACTTTTTGCAGGC
Organism: Pseudomonas sp. 2; assembly: GCF_056627435.1. Classification (NCBI taxonomy): domain Bacteria; kingdom Pseudomonadati; phylum Pseudomonadota; class Gammaproteobacteria; order Pseudomonadales; family Pseudomonadaceae; genus Pseudomonas; species Pseudomonas sp. 2. Next base: position 70,868 of record NZ_JBWXNG010000008.1, on the reverse strand, counting down.
AAACGAGAAAACCCTACCCACAAAAAAGCCCGTCGTTCGACAGGCTTTTCAGTCAGCAAGAAGCGAACCAACTCAAGCGCGATGCGGCGCCGGTTGCTGCTGGGTCAGGCAGTGGATGTTGCCGCCGCCCAGCAGCAGCTCGCGGCCCGGGACCATGACCACCTCGTGCTCGGGGAACAGGCGCTGCAGGATCTGGCGCGCCGGTTCGTCCTGTGGATCGTCGAAGCTCGGCGCGATGATGCCGCCGTTGACGATCAAAAAGTTCACGTAGGAACCGGCCAGACGCACCGAAGGATCGCGTTCCTGGCTGCCGTGCACCTGATCGACGCCGGCGCATTCTTCTTCAGTGGCGAACAGCGGGCCCGGAATCGGCATCTTGTGCACGACGAACGGCCGGCCCTTGGCGTCCCGTGCATTTTCCAGCACTGCCATGGCGGCCTGGCAGCGTGGGTAGTTGGGGTCTTTCGGATCGTCGGTCCAGGCCAGCAGGACTTCGCCGGGGCGCACGTAGCAGCAGAAGTTATCCACATGGCCGTCGGTTTCGTCGTTGAACAGGCCATCCGGCAGCCAGATGATCGTGTCTACCGACAGATGGTCGCGCAGCACCGCTTCGATCTCTTCGCGGGACAGGTGCGGGTTGCGATTGCGGTTGAGCAGGCATTCTTCGGTGGTGATCAGCGTGCCTTCGCCGTCGACATGGATCGATCCGCCTTCGAGCACGAAGCCTTCGGTGACGTAACGCGGGCAGCGTTCGATTTCCAGCACCTTGCTGGCCAGCGCCGAGTCCAGGTTCCACGGCGAATACAGGCCGCCGTCGAAACCGCCCCAGGCGTTGAAATCCCAGTCCACGCCGCGCACTTCGCCCTGATCGTTGATGACGAACGTCGGGCCGGTGTCACGCACCCAGGCGTCGTCGTTGCTGATTTCGACCACACGAATGTTCGGCACGTCCAGGCGCGCGCGGGCGTTGCCGTATTGCGCGGCGGACACCGCGACCGTTACCGGCTCGAAGCGGGCAATGGCCTTGGCCAGCGCGACGTGCGCGCTCTGCACCGGCTTGCCACCCAGGCGCCAGTTGTCCGGGCGCTCCGGCCAGACCATCCAGGTCTGAGTCTGCGGCGCCCATTCGGCAGGCATGTAGAAGCCATCGGCGCGCGGGGTGCTGTTGAGTGTGGTCATGTATTCAGGACTCCGGTTCGTCGGGGCCTGTGCTGAACACCAGCACGCCCGCGCAGGTTTGATCGCCAATCACCATAGCAGACGCGCCATGACAATTCGGGAGCCTTTATAGCCGATAAAAATCGGCCAATAAAGATTTAAACGATACAAGATCGCCAAAATATTTTATTTATATCGATATTAGTCGGTTATCAACCGCCCTGTAGGAGCGAATTCATTCGCGAAAATGTGTCAGGCGATAGAGATGTATCGCCTGACCGATCTTCGCGAATGAATTCGCTCCTACAGAGGTTTGGGACGGTGCCTGGACCGTGTTCAGCCTTCCAGCTCGCTCAGGACTTTGGAAACGCTGTCGACAAAGAAATCCACGCTGCGCCGGGTCGTGACCATCGGCGGCTTGATCTTGAGGATGTTCAGGTAATCCCCCGTGGGCTGCATGAAAATGCCCAGCTCACGCAGCCGGTCGCACAGGTAGGTGGTTTCTTCGGTCGCTGGCTCCAGCGTCTGGCGATTGCGCACCAGTTCCAGTCCCAGGTAGAAGCCCGAGCCGTGGGCCGCGCCCACCAGCGGGTGTTTGTCGATCAGCGCCAGCAGCCGCTCCTTGAAATGTCCGCCCACTTGCCGGGCGTTTTCCCACAGCTGTTCTTCTTCCATGACGTCCAGCACCGCCATGCCGATTCTGCAGCTCACCGGGCTGCCACCTGACGAAGAGAAGAAATAACCCTCGGCCTCCAGCGCCTCGGCGATTTCCCGGCGGGTGATCACAGCACCAAGCGGATGGCCGTTGCCCATGCCTTTGGCCATGGTGATGATGTCCGGCACTACGCCTTGCTCTTCGAAGCCCCAGAAATAGTGGCCGAGCCGGCCATAACCGACCTGAACCTCGTCAGCGATACACACGCCGCCCTGGGCGCGAACCTTCTGGTAGACCTGCTGCAGATAGCCCGGCGGCAGCGAAATCCCGCCCGCATTGCCGTAAACCGGCTCACAGATGAACCCGGCCAGTTGCCGGCCCTGTTCGGCCAGCCGCGCCAGATGGGCATCGACGCTTTGCAGATAGAACGGCGTGCTGTCCGCGCCGCGGGCCTCGCCTCGATAGGTGTTGGGCGCCACCACCGGATGCACCCAGTCCGGACGCGTTTCCAGGGCCTGCGGGTTGTCGGCGATGGACGTCGAGATGGCATCGGTGGCCACCGACCAGCCGTGGTACGCCTCCAGCACGCTCAGGACATCGCGCCCGCCGCTGTAGGCCCACGCCAGGCGAATCGCCAGATCATTCGCCTCAGTGCCGCTGTTGACCAGAAACACGCGATCCATGCCTTCAGGCGCAAGCTTGAGCAGGCGTTCGGAAAATTCGGCGATGGCCGCGTAGTGAAAACGCGAGTTGGTGTTGAGCAGCGACCACTGTTTTGCCGCCACCTCGACCATGCGCGGGTGACCGTGACCGAGTACGGCCACGTTGTTGAGCATGTCCAGATAGGAGCGGCCCTGCATGTCGATCAGGTGATTGCGCCAGCCGCGCTCGATCTGCGGCGGGGCCTGATAATAGTGTTTCTGCGAGCGGGCGAAACTGGCATCGCGGCGTGCCAGCAGTGCGCCCGCATCGTCGACGCTCGGCGCATCGCAATCGAAACCCAGGATCGTCCTGGGCGATGGGCACAACGCGCGCCAGGCCGCAGCCCGCGAAGGCGTGGTGAACAACGGCGGGCTCACGTCCGCCTCGGAGCACAGCTGCACGATCAGCGAACCGCCGCCCTGCCCGATCACGTCGCCGGCCGAGAACTGCACACCGGAATCGAAGTCCGAGCGCACGCCCCACAGGCGCAGGTTCATGTCGCTGCCGACCAGCATCAGCGCGCCGTCGGCGGTATGCCGCAGAGCCCCGTGAAACGGCGCATGCACCGCCGTGCCGTGGGGAATCACCAACTCGACGTGCAGTGCCAAGGTGTCCGGCTCGCGAGCGCTGTCAGGCCGGGTGCGGGACAGGCGGTACTCGCCGTAACGGCTGGCGGCCAGCCCATGATCCTGCGCTGCCTCCTGAAGCAGTCGCTCGTCGATGCCGCTCTGTTCCCAGTTGCCCGCCTCGAAATGCTCGCTGAGCACGCCCAGATCGACAGGCGTGAACGTCTGGCCGGTTAGGCTTGGCAGAAGTGGTGCGAACGAATGTTCACCCGTAGAAGGCTGCGCCTGACCGACCGCGCTGAAAATCGCCGCCTCCATCAATGCCATCGGCACGGATGTCGCCACATCGAAGATGTTCCACTCGCTGGCAAGATTCGCCTGGATGTAGGTGTTGTCCGGCTCGATGCTGGCCTGCTGCTCGCTGCTGAGCACCAGCACCGCCGAGCGCGCGACGATCAGCGGCCACAGCGCCTGTAGCTCCTGCGGCTGCAACGGATTGATCGCGTGGTAGGCCTGAATCGCCTGCAGAATGTACAACGGGTCGCCTTCGGCGTGATGCAGCAGCGCCGCACAGGTCACGGAAAGATCGGCGATGCGCCAGGTGCTGACCAGGTCGCCGAAATCGATCAGGCCCTGCAATTGCCACAGATGGTGGGCGTTGCGACCCCACACCACGTTGTATTCGGTGATGTCCATGTGGATCGCCTGGGTCGGCAGCGCGGCCATCAGCGGCAACAGGCGCGCGTGTGCCTGCTCCGCCGCCTGAGCGACACAAGCGCGCTTGTCGCCGTCGCCGATCACCGGCAACAAATGCTTGACCAGCGCGCTGGCATGGCGCGGGTCCCACTGCAGAATGCGCTCAAGCCCCGGATGCCGGAAACCGGCCAGCGCGACGTCGACCCGCGCGCACAACTCCGCCAGCCCGGCCACCACGTCCCGGCTCAGGTGCGCGACATGGGCCAGCGACTGGCCATCGATGTATTCCAGCAGGCGCACATGCACGGCGTGGCCATCCACCTCCAGCGACAGCAGATCCTCACCGGTGTTGGCGGTGATCACGGCCGGTACGCGAACATCCGCGACCCCGGCCAGGTGACGCAGCGCGGCGTGCTGCGCCGCCAGCTCCAGCGTCGAGTAGTCGCCGTGGCAGATCTTCAGCACAAAGCGCCGTCCATCGCCGCAATCCACGCGAAAGTTGCGGTCCTGGTGGCTGCCCAGCTCCTTGAGCGTCCCGGCCAGCCCGTAATGCGTCGAGAGCAATCGGGCGGCCTGATCGGGGCTGATGTCCGGACAAGGCAGGCTGGATCGACGGATCAGAGTTTCGAGCGGCATGTGGGAAGCCCCAAGGCAGGATTGGACGAACACTATCGCCAGATGAAGTGCAGGTAGGCAACCCCGCCCGCCGCGGGATCAAGAAAATCCCGAAACGTTCGATAGATAGTTGACCCGTTAAGCGCATGAAACAGTCGCGGCGGTTTTATGACGCATACCCTGGTCAGCAATCAATTAATTTCATGGCCTGTGGGCGGTTTGCGCCTTGCGCGGACCGGTACATCCTCCCAAGCTATGCTTCGTTATCTTGACGTCCACCCAGGGAAGAAGGTTTGGCCATGCGAATACTTGTCACCGGTGGCGCCGGTTTTATCGGTTCGGCGCTGATCCGCCATTTGATCAACAACACCGATCATGACGTACTGAACCTCGACAAACTGACCTATGCTGGCAACCTCGAGTCGCTGCAAAGCATCGTCACCAATACCCGCTACGAGTTCGTGCAGCAGGACATCGTCGACCAGGCGGCTGTCAGCAAGGTGCTGGAGCGCTTCAAGCCCGATGCCGTCATGCACCTGGCGGCCGAGTCCCACGTCGACCGCTCGATCGATGGGCCGTCTGAATTCATCCAGACCAACATCGTCGGCACCTACAGCCTGCTGGAAGCGACCCGTGGCTATTGGCAGGGCCTGGCGGACGCCGAGCGCGCGGCGTTCCGCTTCCACCATATTTCCACCGACGAAGTGTATGGCGACCTGCACGGTGTCGATGACCTGTTCACCGAAACCACGCCTTATGCGCCCAGCTCGCCCTATTCGGCCAGCAAGGCGGCGTCCGACCACTTGGTGCGCGCCTGGCAGCGCACCTATGGCCTGCCCGTGGTGGTGACCAACTGCTCGAACAACTATGGCCCCTTCCACTTCCCGGAAAAGCTCATTCCGCTGGTGATTCTCAATGCTCTGGCGGGCAAGCCGCTGCCGGTATATGGCAACGGCTTGCAGGTGCGCGACTGGCTGTTCGTCGAAGACCACGCCCGCGCGCTGCTCAAGGTGGTCACCGAAGGCAAGGTCGGCGAGACCTACAACATCGGTGGCCACAACGAACAGAAGAACATCGACGTGGTGCGTGGCATCTGCGCACTGCTCGAAGAACTGGCCCCGGAACAGCGCAAGGGCGTGGCCCATTACGCGGACCTGATCACCTACGTGACCGACCGTCCCGGCCACGACATGCGCTATGCCATCGACGCCAGCAAGATCGAGCGCGAACTGGGCTGGACACCGGAAGAAACCTTCGAGTCGGGCTTGCGTAAAACCGTGCAATGGTATCTGGATAACCTGGAATGGTGCCGCAACGTCCAGGACGGCAGCTACCAGGGCGAACGCTTGGGCACCCACGTAAAGGATCTGATCGCATGACCAAGGGAATCGTACTGGCCGGTGGCTCCGGCACGCGTCTGCACCCGATCACGCTCGGCGTCTCCAAGCAGTTGCTGCCGATCTATGACAAACCGATGATCTACTACCCGATTTCCGTGTTGATGCTGGCCGGCATCAAGGAAATCCTGATCATCTCCACCCCGCTGGACCTGCCGCAATACCGCGCCCTGCTTGGCGACGGCAGCCAGTTCGGCGTGCACTTCCATTACGCCGAACAGCCAAAGCCCGATGGCCTGGCCCAGGCGTTTCTGATCGGCGAGCAGTTCATCGGTGACGATTCGGTCTGCCTGATCCTGGGCGACAACATCTTCCACGGCCAGCATTTCAGCGAGCAGCTTAGGCGTGCGGCCGAGCAGAAGTCCGGCGCAACGGTGTTCGGTTACTGGGTCAAGGATCCGGAGCGCTTCGGCGTGATCGACTTCGACGAAAACGGCCAGGCGCTGTCCATCGAAGAAAAACCCAAGGCGCCCAAATCCAGCTACGCGGTGACGGGCCTGTATTTCTACGACAACGAAGTGATCCAGATCGCCAAGAACGTCAAACCGTCGCCACGGGGCGAGCTGGAAATCACCGACGTCAACAACGCCTACCTCAAGCGCGGCGATCTGCGCGTCGAGCGCTTCGGCCGCGGTTTCGCCTGGCTCGACACTGGCACCCACGACAGCCTGCTCGATGCGTCGCAGTACGTGCAGGTCGTCGAGCACCGTCAGGGCCTGAAGGTCGCCTGCCTCGAAGAGATCGCCTATCAGAATGGCTGGATCGACCGGGCGCACCTGCTCAAACGCGCAGACTATTTCGGCAAAACCGGCTACGGTCAGTACCTGTTCAAGATCGCAGGGGAAAGTCAGTGAAAGTCATCGCGAGTGAGTTGCCAGATGTCCTCATCATTGAACCGAAGGTGTTCGGTGACGAGCGTGGATTCTTCTACGAAAGCTTCAATGCCGCGGCATTCGCCGAGGCGACGGGCGTCACTGCCCAGTTCGTGCAAGACAACCATTCGCGCTCGCAGAAAAACGTCCTGCGCGGGCTGCACTACCAGATTGAAAACGCGCAGGGCAAGCTGGTCCGGGTAACGGCGGGCAGCGTGCTGGATATCGCGGTGGATATCCGCAAGAGCTCGCCGCATTTCGGCAAATGGTTCGGCCTTGAGCTCTCTGCGCAGAACGCGCGTCAGCTATGGATTCCGCCAGGATTCGCCCACGGTTTCGTGGTGCTTAGCGACTACGCGGAATTCCTCTACAAGACCACCGATTACTACACCCCGAAGGCCGAGCGCTGCATTCGCTGGGACGATCCGGACTTGGCCATCGACTGGAACCTGACCGAGACACCGCAGTTGTCGGCCAAGGACCAGGTGGGCAAAAGCCTGAAAGACGCGGATCTGTTTGAATGAGCCGCGCCTTGCGAATCCTGATCACGGGCCAGCACGGCCAAGTGTCACAGGCGCTGCAGCACAGCCTCGAAGACCTGGGCGAATTGATCGTGCTGGGGCGCGATCGTCTGGACTTGGGTCAGCCTGAATCGATTCGTGAAGTCGTGCGCGAGATCAAGCCGGACCTGATCATCAACGCCGCGGCGCACACGGCAGTGGATCAGGCCGAGAGTGAGCCTGAGCTGACCTTCGCCATCAACGCCACGTCTCCCGGCGTGCTCGCTGAAGAAGCCGCTGCGCTGGGCATTCCGCTGATTCACTATTCCACCGACTACGTGTTCGACGGCAGCAAGGATGGCGCCTGGAACGAGTCGGACCTGCCCAATCCACTGGGCGTGTATGGCCGCAGCAAGCTGGCCGGTGAACAGGCCATCGCCAAAGCGGGCGGCGAATACCTGATCCTGCGCACCAGCTGGGTGTACTCGCTGACCGGCAAGAACTTCCTGCTGACCATGCAGCGGCTGTTGCAGGAGCGCGAAAAGCTGAACGTCGTCGCCGACCAGATCGGCGCGCCGACCTGGGCTGGCACCATCGCGCAAAGCACCCGCTCGCTGATCAAACGTTGGCGCGAGGGCAAACCCGGGGCCTGGGGCGTCTATCACCTGACCAACAGCGGCGAAACCTCGTGGTTCGGTTTCGCCCAGGCCATCGGCGAGCAGCTCAGACGGGCGGGCAAGCCCTGCGCGACACTGGAGCCCATCCCGTCCAGCGCCTACCCGACGCCTGCCGCTCGGCCACTCAATTCGCGCCTGGACTGCAGCCGCCTGCAACGCGAGTGGGGTGTCAGCCAGCCAGACTGGCACGATGCAATGCTGGAGTGCCTGAAACAACAGTCGTAGGCATAATGTGGCGTACATCCGCTCGCACACGGCCTACGATGACTCGCACCTCACTTCCGCCCCGCCCCCGCTGGCGCAGCCTGGCGCTGCTGGCCCTGTTGCTGGCGCCGTTGCTGTGGCCGCTGGAACGGCTGGCCGAGCATTACTACCGCAACGAGCTGCTGAGCCAGAATCGCCAGACCCTGGATCTGTACGTTGCCAACCTGCTGGGCACCCTGCACCGCTATGAAGTGCTGCCGCAGATCCTCGGTGATCTGCCGGGCCTGCGCGCCATGCTCGCCAACCCGCAGGACGCCGCGACTCAGGCGAACGCCAACCAATTGCTGGCCAACACGGCCAGCCAGACCGGCGCTGAAGTCATCTACCTGATGGCCCCCAACGGCGACACCCTGGCTGCCTCGAACTGGGACAAGCGCGACAGCTTCGTCGGCCGCAACTTCGCCTTCCGCCCCTACTTCAGCAATGCCATGGCCGGCAAACTCGGGCGTTTCTTCGGCCTGGGCACCACCTCAGCGAAGCGCGGCTACTTTTTCGCCGCCGCCGTGCGCGACGGCGACGCAGTGATCGGTGTGCTGGTGGTCAAGGTCGATCTGGACCTGACTGAAACTCTGTGGGGCAAGACGCCCGAACAACTGCTGGTCACCGACCACAACGGCGTGGTGATCCTGACCTCCAACCCCAACTGGCGTTTCCGCGCGACCCGCCCGCTGAGCGAAGAAGAAAAGCAGGCCATCGTCGCCATCCAGCCCTACCCGACCCGCGACCCGCGCCCGCTGCAGCTGGATGAAAACGGCTGGCTGACCCAGACCCAGCAGATCGACGAAACCGGCTGGAGCGTCAATATCCTCGCGCCCAAGGTGCTGGTGTCGCGCCCGGTGCGCACCGTGGTGACCATCGGCGGCGGCGCGCTGCTGGTGTTGATGTTGCTGCTGGGGATCATGATGCAGCGCCGTCGGCACTACCTGGACCGCATCAGTATCGAGGGCAAGGCGCGGCGGGAGCTTGAGGTGCGGGTGACCGAACGCACCGCCGACCTGGAAGGCCTCAACCGGCGTCTGCGCCAGGAAGTGCTGGAGCGCGAACACGCCCAGCAGGAACTGTTCCGCGCCCAGGACGAGCTGGTTCAGGCCGGCAAGCTGTCGGCACTGGGCACCATGTCGGCGAGCATCAGCCACGAACTCAACCAGCCGCTGGCGGCCATCCGCAGCTACGCGGACAACGCCCAGGTGCTGCTCGATCATGAACGCACCGACGACGCCCGCGGCAACCTCAAATTGATCAGCGAGTTGACCGGGCGCATGGCCTCGATCATCGCCCACCTGCGCGCCTTCGCCCGCCGCGACCGCCATGCGCCGGAAAGCGTGGCCCTGCAACCAGCCCTCGACGACGCGCTGTCGCTGCTGGCCAAGCGGCGCCGGGCCATGGACGTGGAATTGATCCGCGACCTGCCCGACGCCACGCTGTGGGTGCAGGCCGGCGAAACCCGCCTGCGCCAGGTGCTCGGCAACGTGCTGGCCAACGCCCTGGACGCGCTGACCGAGAAAGGCCCGCCGCGCAAGCTGTGGATCAGCGCCGAACACAACGCCGAAGGCGTCAATCTGTACATTCGCGACAACGGCCCGGGGTTTTCCGGCATGGCGCTGGAGCACGCCCGCGAGCCGTTTTTCACCACCAAGACCAGCACGCAGGGCCTGGGCCTGGGCCTTGCGATCTGCGATACGCTGATGCGCGCCCTGGGCGGCGAGCTGCTGTTCGCCAACCACCCCGAGGGCGGCGCGCTGTTGACGCTGCGCATGCGCACCGCCGCATCGGGCGTCAGTCTTCAACCGCCGGAGGATCTCTCTGCATGACCACGGACACCGCCATCGACAGCCGGATTCAGGTGGTGCTGATCGACGACGACCCGCACCTGCGTCAGGCCCTGAGCCAGACACTGGACCTGGCCGGCCTGAAAATCCTCTCATTGGGCGACGCCAAAGGCGTGCCGGGGCGCATCGAGCGTGACTGGCCGGGGGTGATCGTCAGCGATATCCGCATGCCGGGGATCGACGGGCTCGAACTGCTGAATCAGTTGCACGCGCAAGATCCGGAGCTGCCGGTACTGCTGATCACCGGCCACGGCGACGTGCCGCTGGCGGTTCAGGCGATGCGCGCCGGTGCCTATGATTTTCTGGAAAAACCCTTCGCCAGCGATGCCCTGCTCGACAGCGTGCGCCGCGCGCTGGACTGGCGCCGCCTGGTGTTGGACAACCGCAGCCTGCGCCTGGAGCTGAGCGACCGCCAGCAACTGAGCACGCGGCTGGTCGGCCTCTCGGCGCCGATGCAGCGCCTGCGCGATCAGATCGGCGCACTGGCAGCGACCAAGGCTGACGTATTGATTCTGGGTGAAACCGGCGCGGGCAAGGAAGTGGTCGCCCGCGCGCTGCACGATTTGTCCAGCCGCCGCGCCGGGCCGTTCGTGGCGATCAACGCCGGCGCCCTGGCCGAGTCGGTGGTCGAGAGCGAACTGTTCGGCCATGAACCGGGCGCTTTCACCGGCGCGCAGAAGCGGCGCATCGGCAAGTTCGAATTCGCCAACGGCGGCACGCTGTTTCTCGACGAGATCGAGAGCATGAGCATGGACGTGCAGGTCAAACTGCTGCGCCTGTTGCAGGAGCGGATGGTCGAGCGATTGGGCGGCAATCAGCAGATCCCGCTGGATATCCGGGTGATCGCGGCCACCAAGGAAGACCTGCGCCATGCCGCCGATCAGGGGCGTTTCCGCGCCGACCTGTATTACCGCCTGAACGTGGCGCCGCTGCGTATTCCACCGTTGCGTGAACGGGGCGAGGATCCGCTGGTGCTGTTCCAGCACTTCGCCGACGCCGCCAGCCTGCGCCACGGCCTGCCACGCCACGAACTGCAGCCGGGCCATCGCTCGATGCTGCTGCGCCACAACTGGCCGGGCAACGTGCGCGAACTGCAGAACGCCGCTGAACGCTTCGCCCTGGGCCTTGAACTGGAACTTGAAGGTGCCTCACCCCAGGCCGCGTCAGCATCCACGGGCGGGCTGAGCGAGCAGGTCGAAGGCTTCGAACGCGCGCTGATTGCCGCCGAACTGGCGCGCCCGCACAGCTCGGTGCGCAGCCTGGCTGAAGCGCTGGGCGTGCCACGCAAAACCCTGCACGACAAGCTGCGCAAGCACGGGCTGAATTTCAGCGGTGGAGGGTCCGATGACAACGACTGAATCACAGGCCGCGCACCTGCAACGGGTGCTGCACCACGACATCCCGCTGACCCGCGACATGGGCATGCGCGTGATCGCCTGGGAAAACCAGCAACTGCGCCTGCACCTGCCACTGGCGCAGAATATCAATCACAAGAGCACGCTATTTGGCGGCAGCCTGTATTGCGGCGCGGTGCTGGCGGGTTGGGGTTGGTTGTATTTGCGGCTGAAAGAGGCCGGGATCGACGACGGCCACATCGTGATCCAGGACGGGCAGATCCAGTACCCATTGCCAGTCAAACGCGATGGTGTGGCGATCTGCGATGCGCCTGATGAAGCGACCTGGGACAGGTTCGTGAAGATGTACCAGCGCCGAGGCAGGGCGCGCCTGGCCTTGGCAACCCGAATAGTGGCCGAGGATTCGGATGAGACGGCGGTGGCGTTTGTGGGGCAGTACGTTCTGCACAAATAAACGCGGACCCGCTTCTGCCGAAGGCGTGGGAGCCTGGCTTGCCGGCGATCTGGCGCGAAGCGGCAGTGAAACCATTCAATCGGGCTGTGTCAGGCAGACCGCATTCTCAGGGTTTACTGCCGGTTCCCGGCAGATCGCTGGCAAGCCAAGCTCCTACGCCCTACGGGCAGAATCAACAGCGTCTAGATTTCTGATTTTGCGAGCGTGATCAACGCATCCCGCCACGGCGCCTGCGCCGGCAGCGCCAGGAAGAACCCGTTGAGCAACGACTCACGCGGCGAATAGTCGAATGTCTCGCCCGCCAGATCCAGCACCACGCCGCCCGCCCCTTCCAGCACGCCTTGCGCCGCAGCGGTATCCCACTGCGAAGTCGGCGCTAGGCGTGGATAGCAATCGGCCGAACCCTCGGCCAGCAGGCAGAACTTCAGCGAGCTGCCGATATTGGCCAGCTCCAGCTCTCCCACTGCCGCCGACAACCCGGCCAGCAGTTTTTCCTGCGCCGGGCTCGAATGGCGACGGCTGGCCACCACCGTGAACGCCTCACCCGCCGCCGGCTGATTGCGCACGCGAATCGGCTCGGCCTGGGTGACGCTGTCGCTGCGCCAGGCGCCCAGCCCAGCACCGCCGAAGTAGCAACGATTGTTGGTGGGCATCGACACCACGCCGAACACCACGCGCCCGTTCTCGATCAGCGCGACATTGACCGTGAACTCTTCGCTGCCGGAAATGAACTCCTTGGTGCCGTCCAGCGGATCGACCAGCCACCAGCGCTGCCACTGGCTGCGTTCGCTCAGCGGGATATTGGCGTCTTCCTCGGACAGGATGTGAATGCTCGGGTCCAGCGCCTTGAGCCCCGCCACCAGCAATTCGTGGGCGGCCAGGTCGGCAGCGGTCACCGGCGAATCGTCGGCCTTGGCCGTGACCTGCACCCCGGAGCGCCAGAACGGCAGGATGACTTCACCGGCGCGGCGACACAGGTCGACCACTGGCGCCAGCAGCGGATGGGGAAGTTGGGCGAATACATCGGTCATGGCTGAAAGGCTCCACGCTGGGTCAGCAGGTCACGCGCCAGGTACAGCGCCGCCAGGGCGCGACCTTCGGAAAACTGAGGATGTTGGGCGAGGCTGGACAGCTCGCGCAGGTTGATCTTGTCCACGCGCATCGGCTCGGGCTCGTCGCCCGGCAGGCGCTCTTCGTACAGGTCGCTGGCCAGCACCACCTGGATTTTCTGGCTCATGTAGCCCGGCGAGAGCGACAGCTCGGTGAGATGCTCCAGCTGCCGCGCGCCAAACCCCGCCTCTTCCTTGAGTTCGCGGTTGGCGGCGGCCAGTACGTCTTCACCCGGCTCGACCAGGCCCTTGGGCAGCGACAGCTCATACTCATCGGTGCCGCCGCAGTACTCCTCGACCAGCACCGCATGCTCGGCATCGAGCATCGCCACGATCATCACCGCGCCGTAACCGTTGCCGCGCCCGACCAGGCGCTCGTAAACGCGCTCGACGCCGTTGGAGAAGCGCAGCTGCACTTCCTCGACGCGGAACAGGCGGCTGCTGGCGACGATTTCGCGAGCGAGTACGGTGGGTTTCTGGCGCATGACGAGCTCCTTGGCGTAGACGGGGTACTATACAGCGGCTTGCGCGAATGTCTTGGTCGCAAGCGACTCACTCACCACCGAGGGACCCGAATGCCTTCCTTGCCCTGGCCGGATATCGACACCGTTTTGCTCGACATGGACGGCACGCTGCTGGACCTGCACTTCGACAACCACTTCTGGCTGGAATATCTGCCCCAGCGCTATGCCGACCTGCACGGCATCAGCCTGAGCATGGCGCTGCTGGAACTGGTGCCGCTGTTCGAGAAGAACGCCGGGACGCTGAACTGGTACTGCACCGACTTCTGGAGCGCGGAGCTGAAACTGTCGGTCAAGGACCTGAAAGTCGAGATCGCCCACTTGATCGCCCTGCGCCCGGACGCCGAAACCTTTCTGGCAGCGATCCAGAAGGCAGGCAAGCGCGTGATCATGATCACCAATGCCCACCGCGATTCGCTGTCGCTGAAAATGGAGCGGCTGCAACTGGCGCCCTACTTCGAACGCCTGATCAGCTCCCACGATTACGGCTTCCCCAAGGAAAACCCGCAGTTCTGGGACGCGTTGCACGCCGACATCGGCTTCGACCCGGCCCGCAGCCTGTTCATCGACGACACCCTGCCGATCCTGCGCAGTGCCGGGCGTTATGGCGTGAAACACTTGCTCGCCGTGCGCGAGCCGGACAGCCGCAAGGGGCCGAAGGACACCGAGGAGTTTGCGGCGCTGGAGGATTATCGAGAGTTGATACAAGGACTGTAGGCACTGCAAAACCTGTGGGAGCCGGCTTGCTGGCGAATGCGGAGTGTCATTCACAATTGAGGTGTCTGACACAACGTATTCGCCAGCAAGCCGGCTCCCACAATCAAGAAATCGCCGGCCCCGACAAAATGGGGTCAATCCGGAATACGCAACACCTGCCCCGGATAGATCTTGTCCGGGCTCTTGAGCATCGGTTTGTTGGCTTCAAAAATCTTCTGATACTTGTTCGCGTCGCCATACACACGTTTTGAAATGGCGCTGAGAGTATCGCCCTTCTCCACCGTGACAAACCGGGCGGGCGCTGCGGGCGGGCCGGAGACCGTGATCTGGTCCTCAACGCTGCCGACGCCTGCGATGTTGCCCGCCGCCAGAATGATTTTCTCCTTCTCTTCCTGACTGGCCACTTCGCCGGTCAACGTCACCTTGTCGCCGTCCACCGTTGCGCTGATGTTCGGGTTACCCAGACCAACCTTTGAAATGTGATCTTTCAAGACTTCGTCAGCATTGGCGTTCCCTGGGGTCAGCGCATCGAGGACCTTTTCGCCGACATCCTTCAGAAAACTGAAAATGCTCATGATTGTTTCTCCCTGCGTTTTTGTGATGTCCGAATCTCAACCATAGCCGCATCCGACCGCGCCCTCGGCGCATCCGACCAATGACCCCATTCCCCACGCGACGCCCACGCGCGTTAGAATCCCTGCGCCAGCCCTCAAGCCCTGCGGAGTGACAATGGATATCAAGCAGCTGAAGTTCCTGATCGCCCTGGACGAAACCCGTCACTTCGGGCAGGCGGCTGCGCGTTGCCACATCACCCAACCCACGCTTTCCATGCGCCTGCGTAGCCTGGAAGAAGAGCTGGACCTGCCGCTGGTCAACCGCGGCCAGCGCTTCGAGGGCTTCACCGCGCCGGGCGAGCGCGTGCTGGCCTGGGCGCGCACGGTGCTGGCGGCCTACGACGGCTTGCAGGCCGAAGCGGCGGCCTGCCGGGGAAATCTGGTCGGTACACTGCGCCTGGGCGTGGTCCCGCTGTCGAACTTCGACCCGCTGCCCCTGCTGCAACGCATGCACAGCGCGCACCCCAACATGCGCTTCGAGCTGTCGTCGCTCAGTTCCGAGCAGATGCTCGATCAGTTGGCGAGCAACCGTCTGGATCTGGGCGTTTCGTACCTGGATCGCCTCGACACCGAGCGCTTCGAGGCCCTGGAACTGGCCGAAACCCGCATGGGCCTGATGTACGACCCGCGTCATTTCAGTTTCGGCGAGGCGCCGCTGAGCTGGGAAAGCCTGATCGAACTGCCGCTGGGCATGCTCACCAGCGGCATGCACTTTCGCCAGTCCATCGACCACAACTTCCACAGCCGCGGCCTGCAACCTCAGCCGCTGATCCAGACCGACGCCGTGCATCAATTGTTGCAAGCGGTGAACGACGGCTTCTGTTGCGCAATCATGCCCCTCGATGGCGGCCTGGAGAAACTGGCCGAGCATCTGCGCCTGCAACCCATTGAGCAGGCCACGACCCTGGCCCGCCTGGGGCTGATCATGCGGCGCTCGGCACCGCGTTCGGCGCTGGCCGAAGCCTGCTTTGGTTTGTATCAAAAGATGACCGAGCCATCTTGATCGACGCCATCTATCAAAACATCAGTACTAGCAATTAGACGTCATACCACCGGTGGCATAGGCTTAAGGCCTTCATACACACTGCCGGTCATTCCTCATGCCTTCCAAAAGCACGGACGGTACGGCGCCCGCAAAACCACTGCCCGCGCCCGCCGCAAGCCAGTCTTACAGCTTCTCGAATCTGGACGGTGACGCCAGCGAGCCCAACGTGCTTGCCGAAGAGGTGGCGCTGGCGATTGCCTACAACGGCATCAGCCAGGCGGTGATGCTGGTCACGCCTACCGATCTTGAAGACTTCATCGTGGGCTTCAGCATTGGCAGCGGGATCATCGAGTCTGCCGACGAGATCTACGACATCAAGCTCGGCGGCTGCGGTTCGGCACAAACGGCGGAAGTGGAAATCGCCAGCCGCGCCTTCTGGAACCTGAAAACCCAGCGCCGGCAGCTGGCAGGCACCAGCGGCTGCGGACTGTGTGGCGTGGAAGCGGTAGAGCAGGCGTTGCCCGAGCTCAACGTGCTGCCCGGCGCTCCATTGCCGCCCGTCGAATGGCTCACGGGCCTGCGTGAACGTATGAGCGAGTTTCAGCCGCTGGGCGCGTATTGCGGTGCCGTCCATGCGGCTATTTTCATGAACGACCAGGGCGAGTTGCTGCTGGGCCGGGAAGACATCGGCCGGCACAACGCCCTGGACAAGCTGATCGGCGCGTTGATTCGCCAGAACATCCCCACCCAAGGGGGCCTGGCCATCGTCACCAGCCGTTGCAGCCTGGAACTGATCCAGAAAGTCCTGCGTGCCGGCATTCAAACCCTCGTCAGCCTGTCCTCGCCCACGGGCCTGGCGCTGCAATGGGCACGCCGCCACAACCTCAACCTGATCCATTTGCCCAAACACAGCGCCCCTAGGGTCTACAGCCCTGCCTTGGAGAGTAAAGCGTGAGCATGCATAAACAAGCCGACAAGACCCCGGTTCCGCGTTACAAGCCCTACAAGGGGCCAGCGGGCGGATGGGGCGCGCTGATCAGCGTGACTCAGGCCTGGCTGACCAGCGACAACGCGCTGAAAAACCTGCGCATGATGCTCAAGACCAACCAGAACGGCGGCTTCGACTGCCCGGGCTGCGCATGGGGCGACTCGCCGGAAAGCGGCATGGTCAAGTTCTGTGAAAACGGCGCCAAGGCGGTCAACTGGGAGGCCACCAAGCGCCGCGTCGACCCGTCCTTCTTCGCCCGCTACAGCGTCAGCTCCTTGCTGGAGCAGAGCGACTACTGGCTGGAATATCAGGGCCGCCTGACCGAGCCGATGGTCTACGACGCCGAAACTGATCGCTACAAGCCGATCGCCTGGGACGACGCATTCGCCCTGATCGCCAAGCACCTGAACAACCTGCCAAGCCCGAACATGGCCGAGTTCTACACCTCGGGCCGGGCCAGCAACGAAGCGGCGTACCTCTATCAGCTGTTCGTGCGCGCCTATGGCACCAACAACTTCCCCGACTGCTCGAACATGTGCCACGAAGCGAGCGGCGTCGCCCTGTCGCAAAGCGTGGGCGTGGGCAAAGGCACCGTGACGTTCGACGACTTCGAGCACTCGGACGCAATTTTCGTGTTCGGCCAGAACCCGGGCACCAACCACCCGCGCATGCTCGAACCGCTGCGCGAAGC
Source organism: Pseudomonas sp. 2 (assembly GCF_056627435.1). Taxonomy (NCBI): domain Bacteria; kingdom Pseudomonadati; phylum Pseudomonadota; class Gammaproteobacteria; order Pseudomonadales; family Pseudomonadaceae; genus Pseudomonas; species Pseudomonas sp. 2. The sequence continues at coordinate 53,503 of NZ_JBWXNG010000008.1, read as the reverse complement.
CGTTCAGCGCGGCGCTCAGGTGGTCAGCATCAACCCGCTCAAGGAGCGTGGCCTGGAGCGCTTCCAGCACCCGCAACATGCGCTGGAAATGCTCACCAACGGTTCGGAACCGACCAACACTGCGTTCTTCCGCCCATCCCTGGGCGGCGACATGGCGATGCTGCGCGGCATGGCCAAATTCCTGCTGCAATGGGAGCGCGAGGCGCAGGCCAGCAACGGCCCGGCGGTGTTCGATCACGCCTTCCTGAATGAGCACACCCACGGCGTGCTGGATTACCTGGCCGTGGTCGATGCCACTTCCTGGGAATTCATCGTCGAGCAGTCGGGCCTTGCGCTGGCCGACATCGAACTGGCGGCGCGCATGTACGCCAAGAGCAACAACGTGATCATGTGCTGGGCCATGGGCCTGACGCAGCATCGCCACTCGGTGCCGACCATCCAGGAAGTCGCCAACCTGATGCTGCTGCGCGGCAACATCGGCAAGCCGGGCGCCGGCCTGTGTCCGGTGCGCGGCCACAGCAACGTGCAGGGCGACCGCACCATGGGCATCAACGAGCGCCCACCGGCGTTCTTCCTCGACGCCCTGGAAAAACGCTTCCAGTTCAAGGTCCCGCGCGACAACGGCCACAATGTGGTCGAAGCCATCCACGCGATGCTCGAAGGCCGCTCGAAAGTCTTTATCGGTCTGGGCGGCAACTTCGCCCAGGCCACGCCGGACAGCCCGCGCACCTTCGAGGCGCTGCGCAACTGCGACCTGACCGTGCAGATCAGCACCAAGCTCAACCGCAGCCACCTGACCCACGGCAAGGAAGCGCTGATCCTGCCGTGCTACGGCCGTACCGACATCGACCAGCAGGCTGAAGGCCCGCAGGCGGTAACCGTGGAAGACTCGTTCAGCATGGTTCACGCCTCGTTCGGCCAGCTCAAGCCGCTGTCGCGCCACATGCGCTCCGAGCCTGCTATCCTGGCCGGTATCGCCAACGCCACCGTCGGCAAGCAGCCAGTGGACTGGCTGTGGCTGGTCGAGGACTACAGCCGCATCCGTGACCTGATCGCCGACACCATTCCGGCGTTCAAGGACTTCAACGAGAAGATCAAGAATCCAGGCGGCTTCTATCTGGGCAGCACCGCCGGTTCGCGCAAGTGGAACACGCCGAGCGCCCGCGCCAACTTCAAATCCAACGAGCTGCCGCAGGACCTGCTGCACGAAGGCATCCGCGCCAAAGGCGTGGTGCCGGACCTGATCATGCAGTCGATGCGTTCCCACGATCAATACAACACCACCATCTACGGCCTGGACGACCGCTATCGCGGCGTGAAGGGCCAGCGCGACGTGATGTTCCTCAACGAAGCCGACATCATCCGCCTGGGCTTCGTGCCGGGGCAGAAGGCCGATATCGTATCGCTGTGGGGCGATGACATCGTACGCCGGGTCAAGGGTTTCACCCTGTTGCCGTTCGACATTCCGGCAGGCCAGGCCGCGGCCTACTACCCGGAAGTGAACCCGCTGGTTCCGCTGGAAAGTATTGGCGAAGGCAGCCATACGCCGACGTCGAAGTTCGTCGCGATTAAGCTGGAGCGGCATGTGGAGACGGCGCGGATTATCTGATTCGCCCGTCAATCGCTCGCCCCGTAGCAGCACGGCTTGCCGGCGGGGCGGTCGATCAGCAAAGGATGCATTGCCTGACACGACGCTCCCGCCGGCAAGCCGTGCTGCTACGAGCGCCAGTGCGCTCATTCAACCGTTTGAATCCTTCATCTTCGCCCCGACAAACACCCACAAAAAAGGCCCGAATCGCGTGATTCGGGCCTGTGTGAAGTAGTCTAGGACCGAGCAAATCGGCTTTAGTTCCCGAGTAAAAACAATAAGTTAGTGTTTTGTGTACAACTCGTGTTACTCGTCGGATTTCGATTGTGACATTTTCTTCATGCTTGCAGGATCGCGTCGTCATCCCTACGAGCATCCTTACATGAAGTATTCCTCGATTCTGTTGTTGTCCCTCTCGCTGGCCACCGGTTTCGCCTCTGCAGGCGATAACCTGAACGCCGGTGTGGGCGGCGCATTGGGTGGGGTACTGGGTTCGGTTGTCGGCCAGCAGATCGGCGGCAGCACAGGTTCTGCCATCGGCGCAGGCCTTGGCGGCGCAGCCGGTGGCGCAGTGGGCGCCAACCGCCACAACCGTACCGAAGCCGCGATTGGCGGTGGTCTTGGCGCAGCAGGCGGCAACGTGATCGGCCGAAGCGTCGGTGGCACCACTGGCAGCCTGATCGGCGCAGCGGCAGGCGGCGGCGCCGGTGGCGCGCTGGGTAACTACATGGGCGAGCAGAGCCGTCATGACGACGACAACCGCCGTGGTTATCGTGGCGACCGTCGCGGCCATTACCATGGCCACGGCCCGCGTCATCATGACCATGGCCGTCACCGCGGCTGGCGTCATCGCTGATCGCAGTGCTGCACGCTCCAACACCGGCCGCCGACAACGCGGCCGGTTGTCGTTTCAGACCACCAACTGTTCCAGGGCCTGACGCAGATTCGCCGGAATCGCCACCGGCTGATTCGACTCTCGCTCCACGAACACATGCACGAACCGCCCCGCCGCGCAGGCTTCATCCTCGCCAGCCCTGAACACCGCCAGCTCGTACTGCACCGAACTGTTGCCCAGCTTGCCCACGCGTAGCCCGACCTCGATCAGGTCCGGATAGGCAATCGAAGCAAAGTAATCGCAGGACGAACTGACCACGAACCCCACCACCGCCCCATCGTGAATATCCAGCCCGCCGCGCTCGATCAGGTAACTGTTCACCGCGCTGTCGAAGAAGCTGTAGTAGGTCACGTTGTTCACGTGGCCGTAGATGTCGTTGTCGTGCCAGCGCGTGGTGATGGGCTGGAAATGGCGGTAGTCGGCGCGTTGGGGCATTACTTCAGTCATTCAATTCTTCCCTTCTAGGTCGCGGGTATCGATTATCGCGAGACAGAACCTGTAGGAGCGAATTCATTCGCGAAGCGGCGGACCAGCCAACACATCTCCATCGCCTGAAACGGCCATTCGCGAATGAATTTGCTCCTACAGAGACGATGACGTCTGGCTAACCACCCAATCGCGCACTGCGGCGTACGGGTGCTCCTCCAGCAGCGCGAAACCGCTGATGTTTCTCGCCTTGAGCTTCGTGAACAACGGCACGCTGATACCGCACAGGAAACGCGTCACGCATTCAGCTCCCGGAGGATAACCTCGCATCTGCGCGTGCTGTGAGATGAACTCGCCACACAGGCCTTCGAAATCTTTCTGCGCAAGTGGCGTGAGCGCAGCGGGCTCTGGCAGACGCGCAACATGCCCGGCGCACACCGAACAATGCCCACAGTGCTCCGGGGCGTTGTCATCACCGAAATACCGCGCCAGCCGGTAGCTCAGACACTCCTCGCTGGCGAACAGATCCAGCATGGCGTGGATGCGCGCGACTTCACTGGTTTCGTGGTGTACAAAGTAATCATGCAATTCTTCGCTCAAGGCCCGGGCATCGAAATCGGTGACCAGCAGGCTGTAGACCTCAGTCATCTGCTTGCTTTCCAGTTCGATCCAGCCCTTTTCCTGAAAGTAGTCCAGCGCCGTCACCACGCGCGAGCGCTCGGCCTGATATTGCTGATACATCGCATCGAAATCGACCGTCGCCCAAGTGCGGGCGCGCTTCGATGTCTCGACCAGCGCCTGCACGAACTGCAGGCGCTCGCCCTTGAACAGCTGTACGAGGGCGTCCGGCTCGATCAGATACTTGAACCGGTATTCAGCGAAATACGAATAACGCGGCGCGATGATCCCGCGCAGCTCCAGCTGCACCAACAGCGTCTTGAGGGGCAACTGGCGAATGTTGCTCAGGTCCGAGAGCGGCAACAACAGAAACTCCCACTGCCCGTCATTGCGCGCATTGAGCAGGTCCTCCAGCACCAGGGCGATGCCTTCGCGCTCGGGGGTATCGCCGTAGACGAAGTTCTCCAGCACGTTGACGCTGTCGCGGTTGGCCAGTACCAGGCACTGCGAAACCGCACCGTCGCGCCCTGCCCGACCGATCTCCTGGCTGTAGTTCTCGATGGATTTGGGCAGATCGAAGTGCACCACATTGCGAATGTTGCTTTTGTCGATGCCCATACCGAACGCGATGGTGGCCACGATGCAATTGAGCTGCCCGGCCATGAACTGGCGCTGGATGGACTCGCGTTTATCGTGGACCAGCCCTGCGTGATACGCCTGGGCGGGAATCCCGTTCTGCGCCAGGTGCGCGGCCACGAACTCGGCGGTCTTTTGCAGCGTGACGTAGACGATGGTCGGCTGGCCTGCCCGCTCCTTCAGCCACTGCACCAGGCGACGACGCTTGTCCTGCCCGCGCGTAGGCTCGACCAGCAGTGTCAGGTTGGGCCGGTAGAAACCCGTGGTCACCACATCACCCGGGGCGATGGCGAACTTGCGCTGCATGTCTTCGATGACGTGCGGCGTGGCTGTCGCTGTCAGCAGCAACACCTGCGGAATGTTGAACTCACGCTGGTAGTCCGGAAGCTTCAGGTAATCGGGGCGAAAGTTGTGGCCCCACTCGGAAATGCAATGCGCCTCATCGATCACCAGCAACGAAATCGGCACCTGGGCGATGAAATGCCGAAAACGCTCATTCTTCAGGCGCTCGACTGAAATCATCAGGATCTTCAACTCGCCAGAGCGCGCCCGGGCCATGACATCGGCCACTTCATCGCGGCCCTGAGCAGAATCGATACTGGCTGCAGCGATGCCGTGGCGTTGCAGAAAGGCCAGCTGGTCCTGAATGAGCGCCAGCAGGGGCGACACCACCAGTGTCAGATGCGGCAGCAACAGCGCCGGCAGCTGATAGCACAGCGATTTGCCGGAACCGGTCGGGAAGATAGCCGCCGCCGAACGCCCGGCCAGCACGGCACTGATCGTAGCCTCCTGCCCCGGCCGAAACTGCCGATAGCCAAATACCTGCTCAAGGGTTTGATGCATGTGCAACCACTCCATCGACCGTTGCCAGAGGTGCAACCCTAGCGCGGTTGGCCCGCGTGCAACACGCCCGAACCGTTACAGAAATGCCGATCAGGATACATTCCTGACACAAGTTCGATACCAGGTACTAGCAAAACAACATTGCGCCGCTTAACCTCGCCGCAACATTTGAAAACCACTCGCCGCACCCCTTTGCTCACGCCGCAAACCGAGCAAATACGCGATGAACGCCAAGGAGAGGCCATGCAATCCACTCAACCGCCCAAGGATGACGGGCAGATCGTCATGCAGCGTCTGACACCCGACCAGTTCGACGTCGTACTCGGCTCGCATCCAGGCAAGCGAAAAGTCCCACAGGCCAGGCGCAGCCTTTCTCTGGGAACGATTCTGATCGGCCTGACCTTACTGATCGCCATCGTCTACCTGATCACCCAGATGTTTCACACAAAGAAAGTGGTTCACGCCCCAGTTTCGACGCCTGCAGTCATTGAAGAAATCAGTGAACCCGAGGCCATCGCGCCCCAGGCACCGATTCGCACTACCGAGCACGTCGTCTACACCGCGCCCAAACCCGACACCGCACAGTCAGCCGCCACCAAGCAGCTGGATGACTGCCTCAAGGACGGTAACGTCATCGACCGCGACGTGCTCACCTGCCGCTTCGGCGAGGCCCAACCCACCGACTACAACGCCCCGCGCCCCCAGGGCATGGTCTCCGACAGCTACATGGCGCAATACAAATCGGCCGCCGCCAAGCCAAAGCCACAGGCCACCCGGCACTACGACGTCGCGGGCGTGCTGATCCGCGAAATCGACGGCCGCAACCGCTACGAAGCCCGCTATCGCATCTACGACAACCACGTCGACAACAGCAGCGTGTGCATGAACTTCAAGACCGACAGCGCCGAATACCGCGAATGCCGCCGCGCCGCCGAGCCGTACTTCAAGGACATGTGCAGCGACTGGAGCAAGCGTGTCGCCAGGGACAAGGACAAAGACGAGAAGAACAAGCTGGCGCAGGAGCAGTTCTGCGAGGCGGCTCGGACGTACCGGCCGTGAGGAATAAACACCAAAAGTGACACTGTTGCGCGGCTCAGCCTGACAAATCCTGATTTCCGCGGTCATACCTTCCGCCAGGCAGAGGCTTTCACGCCGATCACTTCAGGAAGACGTCATGACCCGCACCCCATACCTGCCGTTGTTACTCACTGCGCTGCTCGCCACGCTCGCGGGCTGTGGCGACAAGAATGCCGAGAAACCCGGCAGCGCCTCCGCCGACGCGCGCGACCTGTCCAAGTCGATGACTGTGGATGTCAGCGGCGCCATCAACCTGCATTACCAGGCGCAGGGCGATGCTGTCGGCGTGGGTTTCCTGCCCGGCAAGCAGCCGGGCGCCAACTGGCTGACCTTGAGCGCCGATCAGGAGGCCAATGGCGACCGCAACGAAGTCAGCATCGGGCCGGTGGTGGGTTTCTCCTTCGAAAACCCCGATCAGGAAAAGCACGCGATCATGTTTCAGGGCGGTCGCGTGGAAGTTGCCCATGATGAAAACAGCGCGTCCTACGACACCGGTTCCTATTACCAGTATTTCGACGCCGACAAGAGCGGCGCCAATAGCAACGTCAAACTGGACTTCAGCAAGATCGAAAAGCTCGAATCCGGCAACAAGCTGCTCGATCGCTATCGGCTGATCGGCACCTTCCAGTTCAACGCCGCGCTCTCCCCCGAACAACCCTCCGATGATTGCACCCGGGAAGCCGCGGCCTACGCCGCCGAACACGGCGAACGCCACCCCGGCTTCGACGCCCATCTGTGCGATGCCAAGAGCGTCGTTGCCAAGGGCAGCTTCGACATCACCCAGGACTTCCCGGCCGCCAGCAAGGCGGGATGAGCCGCTAGCGACGGGTCTCGACGCAGACCAGCGAACGGTCCACCATCGCTCGCGCCATTTCGATCAGGTGCATGACCGAAAACGCCAGATCGCGGTGGGAGCCGGTGAGGTTGTCGCCGTTCTCATAGGCCGTTGCAGATGCGCAACGCAACAGCTCGGCAGCGCGTACGAGGGAGGCTTCCAGATCGGCGGGGTCGGTGTTGGAAAGGGGTGGGTCGGGGGTGAGTTTTTTGACCATGGTGAAGCTCCTACAATTGTGGTGCCGCCTCTAATCGTTTCCACACGATGAAGAGGTGGCAGCTGTGAACGGGGTGGAAAACCGGGATGTAGGCACCCAGCCAGACAGAAGTCTGCCCGAACACAGCCGCCATAAAACCTTGGCCAGACACTCACCAAAGGTTGGGGCTGATGCGCTACAAAGAACAGGTTTCCACACCCGATCGCTGATTTTTACAGCGACGGGACGCAGGCTAGTTCCTTGATTTCACAGGCGCAACGGGCTGAGAGTCTTTAGGAAGTTTCATACAAAAGATAGAGAGATGACTGTAGGAATCGTCACATTTTGATTTTTACGATCGTCGCAATCGCTGCCAATCTTCCTGATAACTGCACCCGGAAATCCCATACAACCGATTCAGAGCAGTCCTACACAACGCTCAGGCTGCACCTACAAACTCACCGGCGCCCTCTCCCTTAGCATTTCCAGCCTTTCCTCTTTTCCTGGCTGAAATGCATGATCAAAACGTATTGCTATGACTACGAATGCGGCCTCAGCGCAGAAGAGCTCTGGTGGCTGATCGCAACAGAAACCCTCATGGAAGAGTTTGGCCTTGACGACATCGCAGCCGCCGTCGCGATTGCCAGCGGCGCGAACATCGTCCCGACACGTGCAAAACCAACCGGCGCAATTCCCCGTACGTCCCTAGCTTCGATCCTGGCACGTCGACTCGCCTTCAAGCGTCGTCTTCCTCTGCGAGTTCCAACGTTGACAGGATTGTTCCCACCCCACATCAGGATGACCAGCAAGGTAGGCGCGGTGGTGGGCAGGGCGATTCCTGTAGTCGGATGGGCTTACACTTTCTTCGAGCTGACATCGGTACTCATCAAAACCATCGAAAGGTATAACGCAATAGTCGACCCCGAGGATCAGGCGTTTTGATAACGAATACGACAGCGGCGCTTCCAGATGACGAAGACATGCGACAGATGCTTGAGCTGCTCCAGCAACACCTTGGTCCTCTGGAGGCCAGCAAGCTGAGTCTGACCACCTCGATCAATCATGATTTGGGATGCGACGGCGACGACGCCGCAGAATTGATGGCCGATCTGGCAGAGCGATTTCCCATCGAGTTCGTCGACTACGATGCCTATCGATACTTCAGCCCGGAGGGCTACGACTTGATGCGATGGCGGCGGAGCAAGGACCGACGAGGACAGGTCCCACTGACAGTCGCCATGGTGCACCACGCTATAAAAGTCGAACGATGGGAAACAGCCGAGCTTGAGACTCTGACGTGACGCAAGCCGTGCTGCTACGATTTTGCGATGCGGCGCAAATCCCGACTATTTCCACACCTGGCGCATAAAAAAACCGCCCCAAAGGGCGGTTTCTTTTTCAGCAGAACCCGATCTTACAGCTTCGGACCTGCTGCCTTGATCGCGTCGCTCACGTCGAACTTCTTGAAGTTCTCGATGAACAGACCCGCCAGCGCCTTGGCCGCTTCGTCGTAGGCCGCTTTGTCAGCCCAGGTGTTGCGTGGGTTGAGCAGAACGGTTTCAACGCCCGGTACCGATTTCGGCACGTCCAGGTTGACGGTGTCCAGATGCTCGGTTTCAGCACCGATCAGCGCGCCGCTCTGAATGGCAGCAATCACGCCACGGGTGGTCGGGATGTTGAAGCGCTTGCCGACGCCGTAGCCGCCGCCGGTCCAGCCGGTGTTGACCAGGTAGACCTTGGAGCCGAAGCCGCGGATGCGCTTGATCAGCAGCTCTGCGTATTCGCCAGCCGGACGCGGGAAGAACGGTGCGCCGAAGCAGGTGGAGAAGGTCGACTTGATGCCGGCGCCCGAGCCCATTTCGGTGGAACCGACCAGCGCGGTGTAGCCCGACAGGAAGTGGTAGGCGGCTTGTTCTTCGCTGAGGATCGACACGGGTGGCAGCACGCCGGTCAGGTCGCAGGTCAGGAAGATCACGGCGTTTGGCTCACCGCCCAGGTTCGCTTCGGAGCGCTTTTCAACGTGCTCCAGCGGGTAGGCGGCGCGGCTGTTCTGGGTCAGGCTGCTGTCGGCGTAGTCGGCGTGCTTGTTGGCATCCAGCACGACGTTTTCCAGCACGGCGCCGTGTTTGATGGCTTTCCAGATGACCGGCTCGTTCTTCTCGGACAGGTCGATGCACTTGGCGTAGCAGCCGCCTTCCATGTTGAAGACAACGCCTTCGCCCCAGCCGTGCTCGTCGTCACCGATCAGGTAACGGCTCTCGTCTGCAGACAGGGTGGTCTTGCCGGTGCCCGACAGACCGAAGAACAGGGTCACGTCGCCTTCTTCGCCGATGTTGGCGGCGCAGTGCATTGGCAGCACGTCGGAGGCTGGCAGCAGGAAGTTCTGCACGGAGAACATGGCTTTTTTCATCTCGCCGGCGTAACGCATGCCTGCGATCAGCACTTTCTTCTGTGCGAAGTTGATGATCACGGTGCCGTCGGAATTGGTGCCGTCACGCTCAGGCACGCACTCGAAGTTGGCAACGTTGAGGATCTGCCATTCCTGGCGGCCGGCCGGGTTGTACTGGGCCGGATTGATGAACAGGCAACGACCGAACAGGTTCTGCCAGGCAGTCTGGGTGGTCATTTTCACCGGCAGGTAGTGCTCGGCGGCAGCACCTACGTGCACGTAGGAAACGAAGTGTTCCTGAGCGTTGTTGAACGCCTCGACACGCGCCCACAGGGCATCGAATTTGTCGGCAGGGAATTTGCGGTTGATCGGACCCCAGGCGATAGCGGCCGTGGTGCTCGGTTCATCGACGATGAAACGGTCGACTGGCGAACGCCCCGTACGATGGCCGGTTTCAACCACCAGAGCGCCGGTATCGGACAGTACGCCTTCACCACGACTGAGGGCTTCTTTAACCAGATCGTCGACACTGAGATCGGTGTGAACGGCGTTATTGGCTTGCGTCATGAGATTCCCCGTCGGCCCGTTGGCCGAGTCCTCCAAACGTTTTGTAGTAGAAAAACCCAGACTACTACAGCTAAAAAGTGGCCGGATTATGCCAGAAAAGCCCAAAAAAGGTAGGGCCCTCCTGTCAGAACTACATAAAGGAGAGCCAAGCCAGCCGGGGAGAAACCATTCAGCCGCGCCCCGGCACTACATTAATGGCGAGTGTTGGACGGGGTATCGACGCCGCCACCTGCGAACAGCTGCACTACATCGGTGGCATCGAACAGATAGCGCTGATTGCAGAACTGGCAATCGATCTCGACGGTCCCGTTGTGCTCGGCCACCAATTGCTGTGCATCTTCCAGACCAAGGCTGACCAGCGCGTTGGCCGAACGCTCGCGCGAGCAGCTGCAGCGGAACACCAGCGGCTGGATGTCGAACATGCGCACGGCATCTTCGTGGAACAGGCGGTGCAGAACGGTCTCGTTGTTCAGGCTCAGCAGCTCTTCAGCGGTGAGCGTGTCGACCAGCGTGTTGACGTGCTGCCAGCTGGCCTCACGCTCTTGCGGCTCCTTGAGTTTTTCCGGTGGCAGCTGCTGGAGCAGCAGGCCACGGGCGCGATGGCCGTCGGCTTTGATCCAGAAGCGTGTAGGCAACTGCTCGGACATCACGAAGTATTCGGACAGACAGGCTGACAGATCGACGCCGTCCAGACCGACGATGCCCTGGTAGCGCTTGCCCTGGCGCGGGTCGATGGTCATGGTCAGGTCGCCTTCGGGCATCAGTTCCTGCAACGTTGCGCCCGGAGTGACCAGGCTTGCATCGTAACGGGCGATGCCGCGCAGCTCGCGCTCGCTCGAGCATTCGACCATCAGCAGGGAAACCGGGCCCAACGAGCGGGCCTGGAGCACCAGCAATCCATCGAACTTCAATGTGCCGACCAGCAGCGCCGCTGCCGCGAGCATTTCGCCCAGCAATTGCGCGACCGGTTCAGGGTACGGATGCTTGGCCAGCACCTCCGCGTAGCTGCGCTCCAACGCCACTAGCTCGCCGCGAACGTCGCTCTCATCGAAGATGAAGCGTTGGGTGTAATCGATATCCGGGAATTCATGCATGGGAAAAAGGTATCTGAATTAATGACAAAGTGATGACAAGCGCCTATAAAACGCGGTTTCGCACTAACCTGTGCCGCATTGCCATATCGATGGGGTTATTTTATGGACTATCCAGCGCTGTTCCAACCCAAGTGGAACGCCAAAAAATTTTTGCTGTGTCATCTGGTAGCGCTCGTCTTGCTGCTGGTGTGGATTTGGCCTACGGGCCATGCGGCTTTTACTCAGTTCGACGAGTGGCTTTTCCACCTGCTGAACCGACCACTGGAGCAGAACAAAGCCTGGTTATGGATCTGGACAGTGGCCAGCATGCGTCCGTTCGACATCGTCGTCGGCCTGATCCTGCTGATGCTGCTGATCAAGGGCGACTGGGTATTCAAGGCGGTACAGACGCGCGCAGCGCTGATCGGCTTCGTGCTGACGCTGATCCTGCTGCTGATAATCCGCACCGTGTTCTCCAAGATCATCGACCACACCTCGCTGCAGCATGACAGCGCCTCGATGGTGATTCCGGACGCGATCAAGCTCAGCGACATCTTCCCGCATCTGGAAGACAAGTGGCAGCTCAAGGACCGCTCCAGCCAGAGCTTCCCGGGCGACCACGCCTCCGTGCTGCTGATCTGGGCGATGTTCATGACCGTGTTCAGCCGCACCATTGGCCAACGCGTGGTGATCTGGGCGCTGGCGTTCCTGTTCATGATGCCGCGCCTGGTGGCAGGCGCGCACTGGGGCCAGGACGACTACATCGGCGGCGTGATGATCGCTCTGCTGGCGCTGGCCTGGAGCTGCTACACACCGTTCGCGGCGGCCGCCACCGGTTTCGTGCTGCGCGCGACGGCGCCCATTTTCAATCTGTTCGGCAAACTGCCGCTGTTCAAGTGCCTGAGCATCATGAGGCCGGGCGCGCAGTTGTGAGCGAATAAAGATCCGTAGCAGCACGGCTTGCCGGCGGGGCGTCCTTCAAATCGCTACCGCCGGCAAGCCGTGCTGCTACGTGGCATCGACAGCCGTTCAATCATCCCCCGACCGAAACTGAAACAACTGCCGACGCTGCTTCTTGGTCGGCTTGCCATCAGTGGTCACCCCCAGACTCCCCGCCTTGCGCATTTCGGCTGCCTGCTCCCGCTTGGCCAGGCTTTCGGGTGTCTCGCGATACAACAACTGCGCTTCAGGCGCGCCGCGACGGACGATCGACAACGCCTGGACGACGACCGTGCGCTCGTCGAAGCCGGCACGAATCTGAAACTCATCGCCGATGCGCGGCTCTTTGCCCGGTTTGCAGCGCTCGCCACGACAATGCACCTTGCCGCTCTCAATGGCCGCCTTGGCCAGCGCGCGAGTCTTGAAGAAGCGCGCCGCCCATAGCCACTTGTCCAGACGAACCTTGTCGTCCTCGTCTGACTTTTGTGTCATCTGAATTCCTCAATCGGGTGATAGTCAGAACTGTACTACTCATATCGGAGCACGCAACGTGAGGCACGCAGTAATCCCGCGGCTTGGTTAGAATCCCCCTGCATGCTTCAGGGGAATGCGTGGTTGTGTGGCTCAGGCTATCGTTCTCGCAATTGTCACACGCAAGACCGAGTGAGGCAGTAGAGTCACCGACGCTTTCGCACATACATACGGGATCGCTTTGAAAACATTCGACCATCTCACCGTCATCGGCCTTCGCGAATGGGTGGCACTGCCCAATCTGGGGGTGGCTGGGCTGCGCGCGAAGATCGACACCGGGGCGAGCACTTCCAGCCTGCACGCTACGGAAATCGAACCCTTCGAGCGCGACGGCGAAAAGTGGGTGCGCTTCAACGCGCATCTGGGCACCGTCGTGCAGCTGCGTCATCGCCGATGCGAAGCGCAGCTGGTGGCGATGAAGACCATCAAGAGCTCCAATGGCCAGGCGCAGGTGCGCTATGTGATCCGCACCACGCTGGCGCTGGGTGACCGGGTCTGGCCCGTGGAGTTCACGCTGGCGTGCCGCAAGGCCATGCGGTATCGGTTGTTATTGGGTTCCAAGGCTCTGATCGACGGCCAGTTGGTGGTCAATCCGGGCGTTACTTATGTTCAGGACAAACCGGTATTTCCGGCCTCAAATTCCTCTGTCACAGGTGTTGCATGAAGATCGCTGTGCTTTCGCGAAATCCGCGTCTGTATTCAACTCGTCGCCTGGTCGAAGCCGGTATCCAGCGAGGCCACGAGGTCGTTGTGATCGATACCCTGCGCGCCTATATGAACATCGCCAGTCATAAGCCGCAGATTCACTACCGAGGCAAACCCCTGGAGGGCTTCGATGCGGTCATCCCGCGCATCGGCGCATCGGTCACGTTCTACGGCTGCGCGGTGCTGCGCCAGTTCGAGATGATGGGCGTGTTCCCGCTCAACGAATCCGTGGCCATCGCCCGCTCGCGGGACAAGCTGCGCTCGCTGCAGCTGCTGTCGCGCCGCGGAATCGGCCTGCCGGTGACCGGCTTCGCCCACTCCCCCGACGACATCCCCGACCTGATCCAGATGGTCAACGGCGCGCCGCTGGTGATCAAGGTGCTCGAAGGCACCCAGGGCATCGGCGTGGTGCTGTGCGAAACCGCGACGGCGGCGGAATCGGTGATCGAGGCCTTCATGGGCCTCAAGCAGGACATCATGGTGCAGGAGTACATCAAGGAAGCGGGCGGCGCGGACATCCGCTGCTTCGTGGTGGGTGACAAGGTCATCGCCTCGATGATGCGCCAGGCCAAACCCGGCGAATTCCGCTCCAACCTGCACCGCGGCGGCACCGCCAGCCTGATCAAGATCACCCCCGAGGAGCGTATGACCGCGATCCGCGCCGCCAAGGTCATGGGCCTGAGCGTCGCCGGTGTCGACATCCTGCGCTCCAACCACGGGCCGCTGGTGATGGAAGTGAACTCCTCACCGGGCCTTGAAGGCATCGAAACCACCACCGGCAAGGACGTGGCCGGGATGATCATTCAGTACATCGAGAAGAATGGCGGGCCGCATATGACGCGGACCAAGGGGAAAGGCTGATCCCGAGCATCATGCGCTGACCATCCGTAGCAGTCCGGCTTGCCGGCGATTGCGTCTGTGAGATCGCTGTCGCCGGCAAGCCGGACTGCTACGGGATCACGACTTCAGCGTTTCAAACCGCATCCCTTGGCAACATCAACCCCAACGGCAGTCTCACCCGTGCCTCCAGCCCGCCGCCCGAGCGGTTGCGCAGTTCGACGTTGCCGCCGTGCATGGCAGCAATGCGCTTGACGATGGCCAGCCCAAGGCCCGTGCCTTTGCCGCTGCGGGCGCGGTCGCCGCGGGTGAAGGGGTTGAAGATGCCTTCCAGCTCCGATGGGTCGATCCCCAGGCCGCGGTCCATGACGCTCAGCACCACATAAGGCGCGCCGCTGTCGCCGGACACATAGGCGGCGACTTCGACGCCATCGCCTGCGTGGTGCATGGCATTGCCGATGAGGTTGGCCAGCAGGCGCTTCATGGAAACCCGGCGCAGGGCGAATGGCGGGATCGACTCCAGACTCACGCGCACCTGCTCGACCGGGTTGTTGTAGGGCGCGACCACTTCCTTGACCAATTCGACCAGATCGACTTCTTCGACCTCTTCGTCACGCCCGTCGCGAATGAACGCCAGGAACTGATCCAGAATCGCATCCATGTCCTCGATGTCGCGCACCATGCCGTCCATGAATTCGTTGTCCTTGGGCATCAGCTCCAGTGACAGCCGCAATCGCGTGAGCGGCGTGCGCAGGTCGTGGGAAACCCCGGCCAGCATCAGTTCGCGCTCCTGCCCGGCCTGCTCGACGTCTTCGGCCATCTGGTTGAAGGCGCGGTACACCTCGGTCATCTCGCTGGGCGTATCACTGACCGGCAGGCGCACACTGCGCCCCTGCCCCAACTGGCGCGCGGCGAACACCAGACGCTTGAGCGGCTGATTGAGCTGGCTGACGAAGATCCACGCCGAGGCCGTGGAGAGCAGGCCGATGGCCAGGAACCAGCCCAGCACGCTCCAGATTTTCTGCCCACGCAACGGATGCGGATACAACGGGACCTTCAGCCAGCCGTCGCCCAGGCTCGGTGCGCGCACCCACAGCGCCGGGGGCGCGTGCACACGCAGCCGCACCTCGGTGTCGGCCCCCAGCTCGGCCTGCATCTGGCGCTGGTAGATCTCGGAGTACGGCCAGTGCTGCTCGCCTTCCGGCACGCCGCCACCCACCACGCGAATCAGCCCCGCCGCATCGGCGATGGTCTGCCGGTCGCTTTCGTCCGCCGCCCAATAGGCCCGCAAGGTCAAGGCAACGCCGTGGCTGTACTGGCGGTCCACCAACACATCCTCGTTCATCAGCAGGTAAACCAGCGTCAGCGCCTTGGAAAACAGCACGACGATGAGTACCAACCACAGGGTGCGGGAGAAAAAACTTTGCGGGAACCAGAGCGGTGTTTTCATGGCAGCAACTACACACTTTGCAGGAGCGAGCCAGGCTCGCGAATGTTCGCGGATGAAAAAGGACGACAAAACCAGCCACTCCGGCGCTTCTTGCGAGAAACGTCAGGGTGACTGGTTGGCGTTGTCGGGCGCTGGATGCACCCGATGAAGCATCTGTCAGCTCGAACCTACTTGCTGGCGCCGTCCGGCACGAACACATAACCCACACCCCAGACGGTCTGGATATAGCGCGGCTTGGCAGCGTCCACTTCGATCAGGCGGCGCAGACGGGAAATCTGCACGTCGATGGAACGCTCCAGCGCATCCCATTCACGGCCACGGGCCAGGTTCATCAGCTTGTCCCGGGTCAGCGGCTCGCGGGCGTGCATGACCAGCGCCTTGAGCACCGCGAATTCGCCGGTGGTCAGCATGTGCACTTCGTCACCGCGCTTGAGTTCGCGGGTGGCCAGGGACAGCTCGTAATCCCCGAAGGTGACGGTTTCGTCTTCGCTGGCCGGCGCGCCGGGAACAGGCGCCGACTGGCGACGCAGCACCGCCTTGACGCGGGCCATCAGCTCATCGGGGTTGAACGGCTTGGCCAGGTAATCGTCGGCGCCCAGCTCCAGGCCCTTGATGCGGCTCAGCTCGTCGCCCTTGGCGGTGAGCATGATGATGGGGATCTGGTTGTTGGAGGCGCGCAGGCGGCGGCAGGCCGAGAGGCCGTCCTCGCCGGGCAGCATCAGGTCCAGAACCACGAGGTGGAAGACTTCGCGAGCCAGCAGTCGGTCCATTTGCTCCACGTTGGCCACAGCACGGGCGCGATAGCCCTTGCTGGTGAAAAAGCGTTCTAACAGGCTGCTCAGGCCCGGGTCATCATCGACGATGAGGATTTTCTCGCCTTCAGCCGTTTGTGCAGTGCTGCTCATTGGATGCTCCTTTGATCTCGGCGCGCATTATGGCGTAGCTGCTGTTATGCGCACCGTGTGCATTGTTAGCAGATTTTTCCTGAGCCGACACCGATGCTCTGTATCGCTGCTTTGCGCACAACTGTGCTGGCGTCATATTGCCTACTTTAGGCCAACTGACGGGCCGGTCCCCATATCCGGGCTCACTGGGTATAATGCGCCGCCCTCAAGGTCAGGCAACACCCGCTCAAGGCGGTTCGCCAGCAGCTGGATTTTTTGCACATACATTTGCCAGGTGGTTTTATGGACAGTATCAACAGCCGCATCGCCGAGGAACTCGGTGTCCGCCCGCAACAGGTCGAAGCGGCCGTCGCCCTACTGGATGAAGGCTCTACCGTGCCCTTCATCGCGCGCTACCGTAAAGAAGTGACTGGCAGCCTCGATGACACGCAACTGCGTCATCTGGAAGAGCGCCTGCGCTATCTGCGTGAACTCGAAGACCGCCGCGTGGCGATCCTTGCCAGCATCGAAGAGCAAGGCAAGCTGACTCCTGCACTGGCCCGCGACATCAAGCTGGCCGACACCAAGACCCGCCTCGAAGACCTGTACCTGCCGTACAAGCAGAAGCGCCGCACCAAGGGCCAGATCGCCCTGGAAGCCGGCCTGGGCGAGCTGGCCGATGGCCTGTTCAACGACCCGAGCCTGGCGCCGGAAGCCGAAGCCGCGCGCTTCGTCGATGCCGAAAAAGGCTTCGCCGACACCAAGGCCGTGCTCGAGGGCGCCAAATACATCCTGATGGAGCGCTTCGCCGAAGACGCGACCCTGCTGGAAAAACTGCGCACCTTCCTCAAGCAGGAAGCGGTGATCAGTGCCCGCGTGGTGGCGGGCAAGGAAGAGGAAGGCGCCAAGTTCCGCGACTACTTCGAACACGACGAACCGCTCAAGAGCATGCCGTCGCACCGCGCCCTGGCGATTTTCCGTGGCCGTAACGAAGGCGTGCTGAGCTCGGCGCTGAAGGTCGGCGAGGAGCTGCCCGGCACCCTGCACCCTTGCGAAATGATGATCAGCGAGCGTTTCGGCCTGCAACACCAGAACCGTCCTGCCGACAAATGGCTGGCCGAAGTGGTGCGCTGGACCTGGAAGGTCAAACTGTATTCGCACCTTGAAACCGATCTGTTGGGCGAGCTGCGCGACGGCGCCGAGACCGAAGCGATCAACGTCTTCGCTCACAACCTGCACGACCTGCTGCTGGCCGCCCCCGCCGGCCCGCGCGCCACCCTCGGCCTGGACCCGGGCCTGCGCACAGGCTGCAAGGTGGCCGTGGTGGATGCCACCGGCAAACTGCTGGATCACGCCACCGTTTACCCGCACGTGCCGAAAAACCAGTGGGACCAGACCATCGCCGTGCTCGCTGCGCTGTGCGCCAAGCACTCGGTTGACCTGATCGCCATCGGCAACGGCACCGCCAGCCGCGAGACCGACAAGCTGGCTGCCGAACTGATCAAAAAATACCCAGGCCTGAAGATGACCAAGATCATGGTCTCCGAAGCCGGTGCATCGGTTTACTCGGCGTCGGAACTGGCGGCCAAGGAGTTCCCGGACCTGGACGTATCGATCCGTGGTGCCGTATCCATCGCCCGCCGCCTGCAGGATCCGTTGGCGGAGCTGGTGAAGATCGACCCGAAATCCATTGGCGTCGGCCAGTACCAGCACGACGTGTCCCAGCTCAAGCTGGCCCGCGGCCTGGACGCCGTGGTCGAGGACTGTGTGAACGCCGTGGGCGTGGACGTGAACACCGCCTCGGTGGCCCTGCTGGCGCGCATCTCCGGCCTGAACACCACACTGGCGCAGAACATCGTCACCCACCGCGACGAGAACGGCGCCTTCAAGACCCGCGCCGCGCTGAAGAAAGTCCCGCGTCTGGGCGAGAAAACCTTCGAACAGGCTGCAGGCTTCCTGCGGGTCATGAACGGCGACAATCCGCTGGATTCTTCTGCGGTGCACCCGGAAGCGTATCCGCTGGTGCAGCGCATCGCCGCCGAAACCGACCGCGACATTCGCTCGCTGATCGGCGACGCCAGCTTCCTCAAGCGCCTGGACCCGAAGAAATTCACCGACGAAACCTTCGGCCTGCCGACCGTCACCGACATTCTGCAAGAGCTGGAAAAACCGGGCCGCGACCCGCGTCCTGAATTCAAGACCGCCGAGTTCCAGGAAGGCGTCGAGGACCTCAAGGACCTGCAACTGGGCATGATCCTCGAAGGCGTGGTGACCAACGTCACCAACTTCGGCGCCTTCGTCGACATCGGCGTGCATCAGGACGGTCTGGTGCATATCTCTGCGCTTTCGGAGAAGTTCATCAAGGATCCGCGCGAAGCGGTGAAAGCCGGTGACGTGGTCAAGGTCAAGGTCATGGAAGTCGACATCCCGCGCAAACGCGTCGGCCTGTCGATGCGCATGAGCGACACCCCGGGCGAGAAGATCGATGGCGCCCGTGGCCCGCGTCCGGGTTCTGCGCCGCGTCAGCAGAGCAGCGCCCCGCGCAAGGAAACCACCAGCGCAGCCCCGGCCAACAACGCCATGGCTTCGCTGTTCGCCAACGCCAAACAATTGAAGAAGCGCTGATGGACATTCCTGAAGGCCTGACCGAAAGCGCCTACTTCAAGACGCTGGGCTGCAAGCTGGTGCGCCTGGGCGACGGTGTCGCCGAGGTGACGCTGGCGCTGGAACCGCACCTGCGCAATCGCGGCAACGTGATGCACGGTGGCGCGCTGTTCAGCCTGGTCGATATCGCCATGGGGCTGGCCTGTTCCAGCACCCATGGCTTCGACAAGCAGAGCGTGACCGTCGAGTGCAAGATCAACTACATGCGCGGCGTGCCGGACGGTGAAGTCACCTGCATCGGCACCGTCATTCACGCAGGCCGGCGCACGCTGGTCGTCGAAGCCGAAGTGCGCCAGGCCGACAAGCTGGTCGCTAAAGCACAAGGCACGTTCGCGATCGTCTAGCTGTCGGATAGGGATATGAGTTAATTTCGGCACTGAGTCTGTGCACTGGACAGCCAGTGCCGAAATTTTCTGACCGTTCCTGCAAGGCAGCCCCGCAGGAAGATTCAGCGACGGGCATCGGCGTTCGGGCCAAAAACGAGGCGAAAACGCCAGTTCCTTTCTTCACCCTTGTAGACCGCCATATCGCCCCCATATAGGGCCGACTGACGCGTGAAGGAATTCCAACTTGAGCGAACTTCTCAACCGCCGCCTGGCCCTGCTTGGCGAGCAGTCCAACCTCTCCCTCCTGGAGAAGTGCTTGCATGGTATCGAGCGTGAATGCCTGCGCGTGACGAGCGAAGGTCGCCTGGCCCAGACGCCGCACCCTGAAGCGCTGGGCTCTGCCCTGACCAACGAGCAGATCACCACCGATTACTCCGAATCGCTGCTGGAGTTCATCACCCCGGCCCTGGCCAATCCTGCCGATACGCTCGCAAGCCTCGAGAAAATCCATCGCTTCGCCTACAGCAAGCTGGGCAGCGAGTACATCTGGAGCCCGTCGATGCCGTGCCCGCTGCCGGCCGAGGAAGACATCCCGATCGCGTATTACGGCACCTCCAATATCGGCAAGCTCAAGTACGTGTACCGCCAGGGCCTGGCGCTGCGCTACGGCAAGACGATGCAATGCATTGCCGGCATTCACTACAACTTCTCGTTGCCCGAGGCCATCTGGCCGTTGCTGCGCCAGAACGAAGGTGGCGCGGGCAGCGATCGCGACTTCCAGTCCGAGAGCTACATCGGCCTGATCCGCAACTTCCGCCGTTACAGCTGGCTCTTGATGTACTTGTTCGGCGCCTCGCCGGCGCTGGACGCCAGCTTCCTGCGCGGCCGCTCGCACCAGTTGGAGCAGTTCGACGCCGATACGCTGTATCTGCCGTACGCCACCAGCCTGCGCATGAGCGACCTGGGTTATCAGAGCAACGCTCAGGCCGATCTCACGCCGTGCTACAACGACCTGCTGACCTACACCGACAGCCTGCGCAAGGCGGTGGCAACGCCCTACGCGCCGTACGTCGAGATCGGCACGCACAAGGACGGTGAGTGGATTCAGCTCAACACCAACGTGCTGCAGATCGAGAACGAGTACTACTCGACCATCCGCCCGAAACGCGTCACCTACTCGGGCGAACGTCCGATTCAGGCGCTGATGGCACGCGGCGTGCAGTACGTCGAAGTGCGCTGCCTGGACATCAACCCGTTCCTGCCGGTGGGTATCGACCTTCAGCAGTCGCGTTTCATCGACGCCTTCATCCTGTTCTGCGCCCTGCAGGAAAGCCCGCAACTGGCCGACTGCGAATGCGGCAACGCCAGCAGCAACTTCCTGACCGTGGTCAAGGAAGGCCGTCGCCCGGGCCTGCAGTTGAGCCGCAACACCTCGACCATCGACCTGAAGGAATGGGCCGGTGAGCTGCTGGACAAGATCGAGCCGATCATCGCGCTGCTGGACCAGAGCCAGGGCATCGACGAGCACGCCAAATCCCTGGCCGCCCAGCGCGCCAAGGTCGCGGACTCGTCGCTGACCCCGTCGGCGCAGGTGCTGGCCGCCATGACCGAGCACAAGGAGAGCTTCACGGCCTTCTCCCTGCGCCAGGCCCAGGCCCACGCCGAGCATTTCCGCAGCCAGCCGCTCGGCGTCGAAGATCAGACCGACTTCGAAACCCGCGCCCGCGAGTCGCTGGCGCAGCAGTCGGAGATGGAACAGAGCGAAGAGCCGGTAGACTTCGACACCTTTGTCGGAGCCTATCAGGCGAGCATTCTGGCGATCAGTAACTGATCGGTGCCACCAGAAACTGTGGGAGTGAGCTTGCTCACGAAGGCCAGCATCCAAACGCTACATCAGTAGGGGATGCATCAGCCATTTCGTGAGCAAGCTCACTCCCACGGGAGCCTTACCAACCTTATATGCTCGCCAGCCCCTGCTCGGCACCTGACGAGCTTCGCTTAAATCGCTTTCTCGAAAATCTTCGAATTGCGCTGGTAGTTGTACAGCGACGCCCTGGCGCTGGGCAGGCGATCGACGCTGCTCGGCTCGAAGCCGCGCTCGCGGAACCAGTGCGCGGTGCGGGTGGTGAGGACGAACAGGGTCTTGAGGCCCTGCGCCCGGGCGCGGTCTTCGATGCGCTCAAGCAACTCGTCGCCACGCCCGCCATGGCGGTATTCCGGGTTCACCGCCAGGCACGCCAGCTCCCCGGCCTCCGAATCGGCAATCGGGTACAGCGCCGCGCAGGCGATGATCAAGCCTTCGCGCTCGACCACGCTGAACTGCTCGATTTCGCGCTCCAGCACTTCGCGGGAGCGGCGCACCAGAATGCCCTGCTCTTCCAGCGGCGTGATCAGGTCGATCAGCCCGCCCACATCGGCAATCGTCGCCTCGCGCACCAGCTCGAACTGCTCCTGGGCCACCAGCGTGCCGCCGCCAGCCCGGGTGAACAGCTCGGACAGCAGCGCGCCGTCCTCGACGTAACTGACGATATGACTGCGCGCCACGCCGCCACGGCAGGCCTGAGCCGCGGCATCCAGCAATTCGGCCTGATAGTTGTTGCCCAAGCGCTGCAGATGCGCCGGCACCTGTTGCGGACGCAGTTCGCGCACCAGCCGGCCCTGTTCGTCCATCAGCCCCGATTCGGCGCCGAACAGCAGCAGTTTTTCCGCCCCCAGATCGACCGCCGCGCGGGTGGCGACGTCTTCGCAGGCGAGGTTGAAAATCTCGCCGGTGGGCGAATAGCCCAAAGGCGACAGCAGCACGATGGAACGCTCGTCGAGCAGGCGATTGATACCCTTGCGGTCGATCCGCCGCACTTCGCCGGTGTGCTGATAGTCGACGCCTTCCAGCACGCCGATCGGCCGCGCGGTGACGAAGTTGCCGCTGGTTACGCGCAGGCGCGAGCCCTGCATCGGCGAGGCGGCCATGTCCATCGACAGCCGCGCTTCGATGGCAATGCGCAGCGCGCCGACCGCGTCGATCACGCACTCCAGGGTCTGGGCATCGGTCACCCGCAGGTCGCGGTGAAAATGCGGGGTGATGCCGCGTGCTTCCAGGCGGCTTTCGATTTGCGGGCGGGAGCCGTGAACCAGCACCAGACGCACGCCCAGGCTGTGCAGCAGCACCAGGTCGTGGACGATATTGCCGAAGTTGGGGTGTTCTACACCGTCGCCCGGCAGCAGGACGATAAAGGTGCAATCGCGGTGGGCATTGATGTAGGGAGACGCGTGGCGCAGCCAATTGACGTAATCGGGCATATCCGAAAGGGCCTGTAGAAAAATGGACGAAGGGTGAAAACACTCACAACGGCATGAGCTTTATCGTCGGAACAGGCGTCGCAACACGCGTACTCTCCTTCTGGTTCGGGGTTGACGCTGACTCACTGAGAAGGAGCCAGGCAGTAATGTTCGATCAACTGACGCAATAGACGCACTGTAGGCTGCAAACGTGACATTTCGAGATATTCGCCCGGCTGGTGCGCGCAGGCGATGTCGCCGGGGCCCAGCACAATGGTTTCGCAGCCAAGGCGCTGAAGATAAGGCGCTTCGGTACCAAATGCCACCGCTTCTGCGCTATGCCCTGTCAGACGCTCGGCCACGCGCACCAGTTCCGCATCGGCGCTCTGCTCGAATGGCGAGACTTCCGCGAACAACGGCGCGTAATCGATCCTGACCTGATGCTGCTCGGCCAGCGGCTGCAGCTTCTGGCGGATGGCGGCGCGCAGCATTTCCGGGTCCATACCCGGCAAAGGCCGTAGATCGAACTCCAGCGAACATTGCCCGCAGATGCGGTTGGGGTTGTCGCCGCCATGGATGCAGCCGAAGTTCAGGGTCGGCTGCGGCACGCTGAACTGCGGATTGTTGAACTGGGTCTGCCATTGCTGGCGCAAGCCTTTGAGCGCGCCGATGGCGTCGTACATCGCCTCAAGGGCGCTGTGGCCCAGACTCGGATCCGACGAATGGCCACTTCGGCCGAGGATTTCGATGCGCTCCATCATCACGCCCTTGTGCAGGCGAATTGGCTTGAGCCCCGTAGGCTCGCCGATCACCGCCGCGCGGCCCAGCACACCGCCGGCTGCGGCCAGGGCCTTGGCGCCGGACATGGAGCTTTCTTCGTCGCAGGTCGCAAGAATGATCAACGGCTGCTTGAAGGGCTTGTCGAGCAAGGGCTGCAGGGCTTCGATCGCCAGCGCGAAGAAACCCTTCATGTCACAGCTGCCAAGTCCTACCCAGTTGCCGTCGACTTCCGTCAGTTTCAGCGGATCGGTCTTCCACAACGCGTCGTCATAGGGAACGGTGTCGCTGTGCCCGGACAACACCAACCCGCCAGGGCCCGTGCCGTAGATCGCCAGCAGGTTGAACTTGCCGGGGCTCACTTGCTGGATATCACAGGCAAAGCCCAGATCGCCCAGCCAGGTGGCGAGCAGATCGATGACCGCCCGGTTGGACTGATCCAGCGCAGGCTGCGTGCAGCTCACCGACGGCGCGGCGATCAGGGCCGCGAACTGCTCTTTCATGGACGGCAATGGCATGGACGGCTCCTCGGTGCGGATTCCAGACCATCATAGGGTGATTGGACGGCAAGAATAAACTGTCACGGGTGATGTCCTGTACACTGCACGACCCACGCAGCTGTGTCGATTCCGGCTGCGTCATCTGATATCAGCGATAGAGCTCCTGGATTCCCGGCCATGCAAAAAGAAACCGAAATCAAACTCCGCGTCAGCCGCGAAACCCTTGCCGCCTTGCGCGAGCATCCGCTGCTGAAAAAGCGCAACAAAAGCGGCTGGGAGCGTCTGGAGCTGTTCAACCAGTACTTCGACACCCCCGAGCGCGAACTGGCCCAGGCCAAGGTCGCCCTGCGTCTGCGCAAGGATGGCGATGCGATCATCCAGACCCTCAAGACCCGCGGCCAGAGCGTTGCCGGCCTGTCCGAGCGCAACGAATACAACTGGGACCTGGCCAAGGCCAAGCTGGACCTGAAAAAGCTCGACGGCGAATGCTGGCCCGAACAACTGGCCGAGCTGGACAAGAAAACCATCAAGCCGCTGTTCACCACCGATTTCGTCCGCGAAAAAGCCGAGATCGCTTGGGGCCGTGGCAAATCCAAGGTAGTGATCGAGGCGGCGCTGGACCTGGGCAACGTGATCGTCGGCAAACAAAAGGAAGAAATCTGCGAGCTGGAGCTGGAATTGCGCGAAGGCGAACCCGCCGCACTGCTGGAGCTGGCCGCCGAGCTGGCCGAGAAGCTGCCGTTGATGCCTTGCGACATCAGCAAGGCCGAGCGCGGCTACCGCCTGTTCGACGCCAGCAGCTACTCGATCAAGCTGCCGGCGCCTGAGCTGCACGCGGAAACTTCCGTGGACGATGCCTACAGCGCACTGGCCTGGTTCCTGCTCGGCAGCAGCCAGCGTCTGGCCGAGCAGTACCGCTTCAACGGCCACTGGAACCTGCTGCAGGAATGGGTTCAGGTGCTCGCCGAACTGCGCGCCCTGACCGCCAGCCTGGGTCAGGCGGCTCCGCGTCCGTCGACACACGACCTGCGTGCGGCGCTGGACGCGCTGCTGGAAGACTGGCGCACGCTGGTCCAGGCCGGCCAGGAAGACCCGGACGTGCGCGCCGCTGCCCATGAGCAGTTCATCGAAGAGCTGGAAGACACCCGTTGGGGCCTGTTCTCGCTGACCACTTCGCGCTGGCTGATGGAGCGCAGCTGGACCGCCGAGCGTACCGGCCGTGGCAACCGCCAGGGCAACGCGATGCTCAGCAGCTGGCTGCCGCGCTTCCTGGGCGACGAAGCCACCTCGCTGAACCTGGCGCGCTACCAGCAGCAGCCTGAGGACCTGGCCGAGCAGGTGCCACGCATCGAGCGCATTCAGGTCTGGCTGCACCGCGCCCGCCAGACCCTGGAACTGCCGGAGCTGGATCGTCTGTATGGCGAGCTGAACAAGCTCGATCAATTGGCGCAGCTGGACATCACCGATGAAATCCTCAATGCCCGCGTGCAACAGACCATGACCGTGCTGCAGAGCAAGGCGTGGAAGACGCTGCTCAAGATCTGACGCCCAAGGTTCGATGCTGAACGAACTGTAGGAGCGAATTCATTCGCGAAGCGGTGTATCAGGCGATTCATCTCTGTCGCCTGATACATCTTTCGCGAATGAATTCGCTCCTACAGAGCGATAGCGTTTCCAAAATCGCCTCGCCGGCAAGCCGGACTGCTACGGGTCGGTGGATGGGCGCAGATGTTTTTGAACCGATGGCGAATTTCCCCGTCCTATCGGGGCCCGTCTCACTGGCGGTCGGTTGAGTACGCTGAAAATATTGGCAACGCTTCACTACCTGCAGGACGCAACAACTGGCACGCTTGGGACTACTCTTGCTTACCAACGAAGTAAGCCGTCTCGTCCAAAGGAGCCCGCATGTCCGTCCTTGCCCCCTCTTCCCAGGACCGCTGGCTGGATCTGAATGACCTCCTGCGCGACCTCGTCGCCCAGGGCTACCTCGACCAGGACAATGCCGAATACGCATTGACCCTGCGCCGCACTGCGCAAAACCTGCAAACCCATCCGCTGGAATTCATCGCCGCGCAGCAGTTCGACAACCTGCGCCGTCCCGGCAAGAAGCTCGATCTGGAAACCCTCACCGCCTGGCTGGCCGAACAGGCCGGGCAGCCGTACATGCGCATCGACCCGCTGAAGATCAACGTCGCGGCCGTCACGCCGCTGATGTCCTACGCCTTTGCCCAGCGCCACAAGATCCTCGCCGTGGCGGTGGATCGCGAGGCCGTGACCATCGCCAGCGCCCAGCCCTATGTGCAGGCCTGGGAGGCGGACCTGATGCATGTGCTGAAGATGCCGATCAAGCGCGTCGTGGCCAATCCGGTCGATGTGCAGAGGCTGGCGGTCGAGTTCTACCGGCTGGCCAAATCGGTCAGCGGCGCCACCGCCACCGACCAGAAGATCAGCGGCGTCGGCAACTTCGAGCAGCTGCTCAAGCTCGGCGCCAGCGATCAGGAGCCCGACGCCAACGACGCGCACATCGTCAATATCGTCGACTGGCTGTTCCAGTACGCCTACCAGCAGCGCGCCAGCGACATCCACATCGAGCCTCGTCGTGAGGCAGGTACGGTGCGTTTCCGCATCGACGGTGTGCTGCACAACGTTTATCAGTTCCCGCCCCAGGTGACGATGGCCGTCACCAGCCGTTTGAAAAGCCTGGGCCGGATGAACGTCGCCGAAAAGCGCAAACCCCAGGATGGCCGGGTCAAGACCAAGACGCCCGATGGCGGCGAGGTGGAATTGCGCCTGTCGACCCTGCCGACGGCGTTCGGCGAAAAGATGGTGATGCGGATCTTCGACCCCGAGGTGCTGCTCAAGGACTTCGACCAGTTGGGTTTCTCCAGCGACGACCTGCGCCGCTGGGAAGGCATGACCTGCCAGCCCAACGGCATCATCCTGGTGACCGGACCGACCGGCTCGGGCAAGACCACCACGCTCTACACCACACTCAAGAAGCTGGCGACGTCGGAGGTCAACCTGTGCACCATCGAAGACCCGATCGAGATGGTCGAGCCGGCGTTCAACCAGATGCAGGTCCAGCACAACATCGACCTGACCTTCGCCAGCGGCGTACGCGCGCTGATGCGCCAGGACCCGGACATCATCATGATCGGCGAGATTCGCGACCTGGAGACCGCCGAAATGGCGATTCAGGCCGCACTCACCGGCCACCTGGTGCTGTCGACCCTGCACACCAACGACGCCCCCAGCGCCATCAGCCGCCTGCTGGAACTGGGCGTGCCGCATTACCTGCTCAAGGCGACCATCCTTGGCGTCATGGCCCAGCGCCTGGTGCGGACGCTGTGCCCGCACTGCAAGGCGCCGATGGAGCTCGACGAGACAGACTGGCAAACCCTGACCCGGCCCTGGCAGGCGCCCGTCCCCAGCGGCGCCCATCGCGCGGTGGGCTGTGCGGAGTGCCGCGACACCGGCTACCGCGGGCGCGCGGGGGTGTACGAGATCATGCTGATGTCCGATTCGGTCAAATCGCTGATCACCGCCGATCTGGACCTCACCGCCCTGCGCCGCCAGGCCTTCAAGGACGGCATGCGCAGCCTGCGTCTGTCCGGCGCGCAAAAGGTTTCCGCCGGGATGACCACCCTGGAGGAAGTGCTGCGCGTGACGCCGCAGAGCGAGCAGCGCTGAAAATCGCGCCGGTGTTTATCGCATGCACAACGGCTAGAATCTGTATGGCTCCTCAACCATTGTTCAACAGGGATACGTTATGCAAATCGGTAGTGTGGTTTTACTGTTCGTCGCCTTGGCCATCGCCATTGTGTTCATGGGTTTCAAGGTCGTACCCCAGGGCTACCAATGGACCGTCGAGCGCTTCGGTCGCTACACCAACACCCTCAAACCGGGCCTGAACATCATCGTGCCGGTGATGGACCGCATCGGGCACAAGGTCAACATGATGGAGACCGTGCTCGACATCCCGCCGCAGGAAGTCATCACCTCCGACAACGCCACGGTGCAGATCGACGCCGTCTGCTTCTATCAGGTGGTCAACTGCGCCCAGGCCGCGTACGAGGTGAACAACCTACAGCACGCGATTCGCAACCTGCTGCAAACCAACATCCGTACCGTGCTTGGCTCCATGGAGCTGGACGCCATGCTCAGCCAGCGTGACGCAATCAACGAACGTCTGCTGCGCATCGTCGACGAAGCCACAGCGCCGTGGGGCATCAAGATCACCCGGATCGAGATCAAGGACATCAGCCCGCCCGCCGACCTGATGGCAGCGATGAGCGGCCAGATGAAAGCCGAGCGGATCAAGCGCGCGCAAATCCTTGAAGCAGAGGGGCTGCGCGCCTCGGCGATCCTGACCGCCGAGGGCAAGAAACAGGCGCAGATTCTGGAAGCAGAAGGCGAACGCCAGGCTGCATTCCTGGAATCCGAAGCCCGCGAGCGTCAGGCAGAGGCCGAGGCCCGCGCCACCCAAGTGGTGTCCGAAGCCATCGCCGCCGGTGACGTGCAGGCGATCAACTACTTCGTCGCGCAGAAATACATCGATGCCTTGGGCAGGCTGTCGGCCGCCAACAACAGCAAGGTCATCCTGATGCCGCTGGAGGCCAGCCAGATGATCGGCGCGGTGGGCGGCATCAGTGAAATCGTCAAGGCCACCTTCGACAAGGGCAATCTCGACAAGAGCAGGCCCGACACCGGCAAGCGAGTCTGAGCCATGTGGGACTACCTGCAAAACCTGTCGTTCTGGGACTGGCTGGGGCTGGGCACGGTCCTGTTGATCCTCGAAGTGTTCGGCGCAGGCGGTTACCTGCTGTGGATCGGTGTGGCCGCCGCGGGCGTCGGCATTCTCACTTACATCATTCCGGCCATGAGCTGGGAAGTGCAGTTCCTGCTGTTCGCGGTGTTTTCCGTGGCAACCGCGCTGTACTGGTGGCGACGCCAGCGCAGTGCGGTGCGCAAATCCGACCAGCCGGGGTTGAACATGCGCGGTTCGGAGCTGATCGGGCGCACATTCGTCGTGCACGACGCGATTATCGGCGGTCGCGGCAAGATCAAGGTGGGCGACGGTGTGTGGATGGTGGCGGGTCCTGACACGCCGGTGGGCAATCAGGTCAGAGTGGTCGCGCAGGAGGGCGCGATTCTTCAGGTAGAGGCGGCATAACGACTGGCAGTGACGGAACTACCTCCGGCTTGGACGTATCAAATCATTTCAGAACAACCAAAGTCGGAGTAACCCGTCATGCGTCTCAAACTTGCTGTAGCCACGTTAGCTCTGCTCTCCCTGCCAGTCGGTTCCGCAATGGCTGACGGCTTCCTGCGCGACATCATCTCGTCCGGTGCCACCACAGGCTCGACGTACCTCACCTTCCGCCATCACAAGCTGATCGTCGCGGCCCAGGATGACGCCGGCAGCTTCGTCGCCAGCGACGGCGCGATTCGCGGCCCTTACCTGGAAGCAGCGCTGGATCAGGTACGCAAGGACAATCCAGGCCTGAACGCCTCGGACATGGACCTGGCCAACGCGATTCTGGCGAAGAATCTGGTGGCTGAAGAGTAACTTCCTGTAAACGGCGATCTTCGTAGCAGCACGGCTTGCCGGCGGGAGCGATCTCAAGAACGCTCCCGCCGGCAAGCCGTGCTGCTACGTGATGGTGATAGATCCGAGACTCACCTGTAATCATCCACCGGCACGCAGGCGCAGAACAGGTTGCGGTCGCCATAAACATTGTCGACCCGGTTCACCGCCGGCCAGTACTTGTGCTGGCGGGTGTGGGCCGTTGGCGTGACCGCTTCGGCGATTGAGTAGGGCCTATCCCACGCATTCACTACGTCCTCCAGCGTATGCGGCGCACGCTTGAGCGGGTTGTCTTCGGCAGGCCAGACGCCCTTCTGCACCTGGGTGATTTCGGCGCGAATGCTCAGCATCGCCTCGATGAAGCGATCCAGTTCGGCCTTGGATTCGCTCTCGGTGGGCTCGATCATCAGCGTGCCGGGCACCGGAAACGACATGGTCGGCGCGTGAAAGCCGTAATCCATCAGGCGCTTGGCGACGTCTTCCTCGCTGATGCCGGTATCGGCCTTGATCGGCCGCAGGTCGATGATGCACTCGTGGGCCACGCGATCATTGCGGCCGGTGTAGAGCACCGGAAAGGCGCCGGTAAGCTGCTGCGCCAGGTAGTTCGCTGAAAGAATCGCCACCTCGCTGGCATCGGCCAATTGCGGGCCCATCATGGCGATGTACATCCAGCTGATCGGCAAGATGCTCGCACTTCCCCAAGGTGCGGCGCTGACCGCCGTGTTCTGCGCATTCGGCCCCTCCAGCGAGATCACCGGATGGTTGGCCACGAACGGCGCCAGATGCGCCTTCACGCCGATCGGCCCCATGCCCGGCCCGCCTCCGCCGTGGGGAATGCAGAATGTCTTGTGCAGGTTCATGTGCGAGACATCAGCGCCGATGTCCGCAGGCCGCGCCAGCCCGACCTGCGCGTTGAGGTTGGCGCCATCCATGTACACCTGCCCGCCGTACTGGTGGATAACTTCACAGATGTCCCGAATGCCTTCCTCGTAAACGCCATGGGTCGAGGGATAGGTCGCCATCAGGCAGGACAGATGCTCGCCAGCCGCCTGGGCCTTGGCTTTCAGATCCTCCAGGTCGACGTTGCCGTTGTCGTCGCACTCGACAATCACCACCTGCATGCCCGCCATCTGCGCCGACGCCGGGTTGGTGCCGTGGGCCGACGAGGGAATCAGGCAGATGTCGCGCTGCCCCTGTTTGCGGCTCTCGTGGTACTTGTGGATCGCCAGCAGCCCCGCGTACTCGCCCTGAGCGCCGGAGTTGGGCTGCATGCAGATCGCATCGAAACCGGTGATCGCGCACAGCCAGGACTCCAGCTCATCGATCATCGCCTTGTAGCCGGTCGCCTGTTCCACCGGCGCGAACGGATGCAGATTGGCGAATTCGGGCCAGGTGATGGGGATCATTTCGCTGGTCGCGTTGAGTTTCATGGTGCAGGAGCCCAGCGGAATCATCGATTGGTTGAGCGCCAGGTCCTTGTTTTCCAGCTGTTTGAGGTAGCGCAGCATCTCGGTTTCGCTGTGATGGGCGTTGAACACCGGATGCGCGAGGTATGGCGACGTGCGTGCGAGGCTGGCCGGGATGCCTTCGGCCACAGACTCCGCGTCCAGATCGGCGACGTTCAGCCCATGATCGGCGCCACAGAAGATATCCAGCAGCTTGTCGACCGTATGCTCGTCGCAGCTTTCATCCAGGCTCACGCCCAGCCGGCCATCGCCCAGAATCCGCAGGTTGAAATGCGCCGCGCTGGCGCTCTCCAGAATCGCCGTCTGCGCGCCGCCGACATCCAGCGTCAGGGTGTCGAAGAAGTGCTGGTTCAGCCGCTTCACTCCTTTGCGGTCAAGCCCTGCGGCGAGAATAGCCGTCAGCCGGTGCACCCGCTGGGCGATGCGCTTGAGGCCTTCAGGCCCGTGGTACACCGCGTAACAACTGGCGATATTGGCCAGCAGCACCTGCGCGGTGCAGATGTTGGAATTGGCCTTCTCGCGGCGGATGTGCTGCTCGCGGGTCTGCAGGGCCATGCGCAGCGCGACATTGCCGCGCGCATCCTTGGAGACGCCGATGATCCGCCCCGGAATCGCCCGCTTGAACTCTTCACGGCAGGCAAAGTACGCCGCGTGCGGGCCGCCGTAGCCCATCGGCACGCCAAAGCGCTGGGACGAGCCGAACACCACATCGGCGCCCATTTCTCCGGGCGGCGTCAGCAAGAGCAGGCTCAACAGATCCGCCGCCACGCAGGCCAGCGCCTGCTGCGCGTGCAACTGTTCAATCAGCGGGCGCAGGTCGCGAATCTCGCCGTGGGTGTCAGGATACTGCAGCAACGCGCCGAACACCTGATGGTTGGCGAGGTTATTCACAGCGTCGACGACCAGCTCAAAGCCAAAGCCTTCGGCGCGGGTTTGCACAACCGACAGCGTCTGCGGGTGGCAACTCTCGTCGACGAAAAAGCTGTTGCTCTTCGATTTGGCGATACGTTTGGCCAGCGCCATGGCCTCGGCGGCGGCAGTCGCTTCATCGAGCAAAGAGGCGTTGGCCATCGCAAGGCCGGTGAGGTCGATGGTCATCTGCTGGAAATTGAGCAGCGCTTCGAGCCGGCCCTGGGCGATTTCAGGCTGGTAAGGCGTGTAGGCGGTGTACCAGCCGGGATTTTCCAGCACGTTGCGCAAAATGACATTCGGCGTGACGGTGCCGTGGTAGCCCATGCCGATCAGGCTGGTCCAGATCTGGTTGTGTTCGGCGTGAGCACGGAGCTTGGCCAGGGCGGCCTGTTCGCTCAGTGCAGGCGGTAAATCCAGAGCGCGATTGAAGCGGATGGCAGGCGGAACGGTCTGTTCGATCAGTTCGGTGCGGCTGGCAACGCCCAGGGCGTCGAGCATCGCTTGCTGCTCGGTGGCATCGGGGCCGAGGTGGCGGCGCAGAAAGCTGTTGGGGTCGTGTAACTGGCCAAGGGATGGCGACGTAGACATGACGGCCTCTCTCTTTTGGACGACTGAAGCTGCGACGGGCAGAGCTTTAGAGTCTAGAAAGGGATTGGCGGTTGTGTGGAGAAAACCTTGGTGAGGTCTGTGGGAGCCGGCTTGCTGGCGAATACGGTGTGTCATTCACCCATGGGGTGTCTGACCTGACGCATTCGCCAGCAAGCCGGCTCCCACAAATCATTACTCGCCGATGGAGGCCTTGTAGGCAGCGGCGTCCAGCAGCTTGGCCAGATCAGCCTGAGCGTTGCTTGGCTTGAGTTTGAAGATCCAAGACTCGTACGGTTGTTCGTTGAGCGACTCTGGCGAATCCGACAGGTCTTCGTTGACCGCAATGACTTCACCGGCGATCGGCGAGTAGATGTCGGAAGCGGCCTTCACAGACTCGACCACGCCAGCGGCGTCAGTTGCAGCGAAGACCTTGCCGACTTCCGGCAGCTCGACGAACACCACATCGCCCAGCGCTTCCTGAGCGTGGTCGCTGATACCCACAGTCACGGTGCCATCAGCTTCCAGGCGCGCCCATTCGTGGCTTTCGGCAAAACGCAGGTCGGCGGGAACATTGCTCATATTTTTTATCCTCTCTACATCATCAGGTCAGCGGAAAAACCCGCCAGGGATGGCTTTAAAAATGGGGTCAGATCAAGGCTTTGCCATGGCGCACGAACGTCGGCTGGACCACCCGCACCGGGTACCACTTGCCGCGAATTTCCACTTCGGCCCGGTCGCCCGTGGTCATCGGAACGCGCGCCAGCGCAATCGACTTGCTTAGCGTAGGAGAGAAACTACCACTGGTGATCTCTCCTTCGCCAACTTCCGCTATTCGGACGACCTGATGGGCACGCAGAACGCCACGCTCTTCTAGGACAAGTCCTACAAGCCTGAACTCCACGCCCTTCGCCTTCTCGGCTTCCAACGCCTGGCGGCCAATGAAGTCGCGATCTTCCGGCGTCCACGCCACGGTCCAGGCCATGTTGGAGATGAGCGGTGAAACCTGCTCGTCGATTTCCTGACCATAAAGGTTCATACCGGCCTCCAGACGCAGCGTATCGCGCGCGCCCAGGCCGATGGGCGAGATGCCAGCGCCGACCATGTCGTTGAAGAAACTGCAGGCCTGCTCGGCGGGCAGGATGATTTCCAGGCCGTCCTCGCCGGTATAACCGGTACGCGCAATGAACCAGTCGCCTTGCTGTTGGCCTTCGAACGGCTTGAGGGTGTGAATCAGTTCGGCGCGGGCCTGGGTGACCAGCTCGGCGATTTTCTGCCGGGCATGCGGGCCCTGGATGGCGAGCATTGCGAGTTCGGAGCGGTGGGTCAGGTGCGCGTCGAAGCCGGCCAGATGAGCGTTCATCCAGGCCATGTCCTTGGCACCGGTGGCGGCGTTGACCACCAGCCGATAACCGTCATCGGTCTGGTAGACGATCATGTCGTCGACGATGCCGCCGTTAGTGTCGAGCATCGCGCTGTAGAGTGCACGGCCGACGCCCTGCAATCTGCCGACATCATTGGCTAGCAGGTGCTGCAACCAACGCTTGGCGTCACTGCCTGACACGTCGATGACATGCATGTGCGACACGTCGAAAATCCCGCAGTCGCGGCGCACCTGATGGTGCTCTTCGACCTGCGAGCCGTAGTGCAACGGCATATCCCAACCACCAAAATCGACCAGCTTCGCGCCGAGGGCGAGGTGCAGGTCGAAGAGGGGCGTACGCTGTCCCATGGGTTTCTCCTTCCGGGCTTGGCGAAGGCGCGGTCCGACGAACTCCAGGCAAATCCCCCGTGACTTGGGGTATGAAACCTTTGCTAATTTGCGGAATTGTCTGACAGACCACGCCGATTGCGGCGCATTGTAGCCGCAAGGTTGTGACCCCGCACCTAGGCGATGGGTCTGGCCGAACGTCTGATCAGGCCAATGACCGGTAGTAAACCGACAAGCACCAGCGTCAGTGCCGGCAACGCGGCACGTGCCCACTCGCCCTCACTGGTCATTTCAAAAATCCGCACCGCCAGCGTGTCCCAGCCAAACGGGCGCATCAGCAGGGTGGCGGGCATTTCCTTGAGCACGTCGACGAACACCAGCAATGCCGCGCTCAGCGTTCCCGGTAGCAGCAGTGGCAGATAAATCTTGAAAAACAAACGCGGCCCACTGACACCCAGGCTGCGTGCTGCCTCGGGCAATGACGGGCGAATTCGCGCTAGGCTGCTCTCCAGCGGCCCGTAGGCGACCGCGATGAATCGCACCAGATACGCCAGCACTAGCGCCGCCAGGCTGCCGAGCAACAGCGGCTTGCCCGCCCCGCCCAGCCAGGCGGAAAGCGGCACCACCAGTTCACGGTCCAGATAACTGAACGCGAGCATGATCGACACTGCCAGCACCGAACCCGGTAACGCATAGCCGATGTTGGCCAGGCTCACACCCGAACGGATGGCACGGGTCGGCGCCAGGCGCCGGGCAAACACCAGCACCATGGCCACGCTGACCGTGAACAGCGCCGCGATCCCGCCCAGATACAGGGTGTGGATGATCAGGCCGGTGTAGCGCTCGTCCAGATCGAAACGCCCGCGCTGCCACACCCAAACGACCAGTTGCAGCAGCGGCACGACGAAAGCGCAGGCGAACACCAGCCCGCACCAACCGCTGGCAGCAGCGGCCTTGATGCCCTTCAGGTGATACAGCGCCTTGACCCGCGGCCGTTCATTGCTCGGCCGGCTCGCCCCTCGCGCCCGCTGCTCGCCATAGAGCACCAGCATCACCGCCAACAGCAGCAGGCTCGCCAACTGGGCCGCGCTCGACAGGCTGAAGAAACCGTACCAGGTCTTGTAGATCGCCGTGGTGAAGGTGTCGAAGTTGAACACCGACACCGCGCCGAAGTCGGCCAGGGTTTCCATCAGCGCCAGCGCCACGCCAGCGCCGATCGCCGGCCGCGCCATGGGCAGCGCCACGCGCCAGAAGGCCTGCCAGGGCGACTGCCCGAGAATCCGCGCCGCCTCCATCAGGCCCTTGCCCTGGGCGAGAAAGGCGGTACGCGCCAGCAGATAGACGTAGGGGTAGAACACCAGCACCAGCACGATGATCACCCCGCCGGTGGAGCGTACGCGGGGCAGGCGCAGGCCGCTGCCGAACCATTCGCGCATCAGGCTTTGCACAGGCCCTGCGAAATCCAGCAGGCCGACGAAGACGAACGCCAGCACATAAGCGGGAATCGCGAACGGCAGCATCAAGGCCCAGTCGAGCCAGCGCCTGCCGGGGAATTCGCACAGGGCGGTGAGCCAGGCGAGGCTGACGCCCAACAGCATCACGCCGACCCCGACGCCGAGCACTAGGGTCAGCGTGTTGCCGAGCAGGCGCGGCATCTGGGTTTCCCACAGGTGACCCCAGATTTCATGATCGATGCTCTGCCAGGAAAACAGCAGAACGCTCAGCGGCAGCAGCACCAGCGCGGCGATGGTGAAGACCAGGGGATACCAGCGGCGCTGGGCGGGATGGGCCAAGGGATAGATCTCAGGAGATATCAGAGATGAGCGGCGATCTCTGTAGGAGCGAATTCATTCGCGATGCGGTGGTACATCCGATAAATAGATGTCGGATGTACCGGCCATTCGCGAATGAATTCGCTCCTACAGGGTTGGCGTACAACATAAAAACGGCGTTTGGAGAGCGGTTAATTCCAACCAGCGCGATCCATCATCTTGATCGCTTCAGCCTGACGGCGACCGGCGATTTCCACCGGGATGGTATCGGCCTTGAACGCACCCCAACTGGCGACTTCTTCAGATGGCGCGACTTTCGGGTTGGCCGGGAATTCCTGGTTGATGCCGGAGAAGATCGCCTGCGCATCCGGGCCGGTCATCCATTCGACCAACGCCTTGGCGGCCTCAGGATGCGGCGCATATTTGGTCAGGCCGATCCCCGAAAGGTTCACGTGCACGCCGCGATCGGACTGATTCGGCCAGAACAGGCGCACGGCCAGATCCGGGTTCTGCTTGTGCAGACGGCCATAGTAGTAAGTGTTGACCACACCGACGTCGCACTGCCCGGCGTTGATCGCCTCAAGCACCGCGATGTCATCGGAGAACACGTCGGTGGACAGATTGTTGACCCAGCCCTTGAGGATCTTCTCCGAGGCTTCGGCGCCGTGGGTTTCGATCAGCGTGGCGGTCAGCGACTGGTTGTAGACCTTCTTCGCCGTGCGCAGGCACAGACGCCCTTCCCACTGCTTGTCAGCCAGCGCTTCGTAGGTGGAAAGCTCTTCGGGTTTGACCCGGTCGGTGGAGTAGGCGATGGTCCGCGCGCGCAGGCTCAGGCCGGTCCAGCTGTGGGTGGAGGAGCGATATTGCGGCGGGATGTTGCTGTCGATCACAGGCGAGGTGAACGGCTGCAGGATGCCCATCTGTTCGGCCTGCCAGAGGTTGCCGGCGTCGACGGTCAGCAGCAGGTCGGCGGTCGCGTTCTGCCCTTCTGCCTTGATGCGCTGCATCAGCGGCGCTTCCTTGTCGGTGATGAACTTCACCTTCACGCCGGTCTTGGCGGTGTAGGCGTCGAATACCGGTTTGATCAGTTCATCGATACGGGAGGAATACACCACCACTTCGTCGGCAGCCTGTGCGGTATTGCCGAGCACGGCCAATGCCAGGGCAGCCAGAAGTCGCTTGCTCGCCTGCATGCTGAGGTCTCGTCTTTGCGGAATGAGGCGAAATGGTAGTAAATCTCATCAACGAAATCCGTGCGGAGCCGTTACCAGATGTTGCAACGGCGAATGCACGGCGGATTTCTGTAGGCGCGAATTTATTCGCGAAAATGCGTCAGACGATGGAGATGTGTCGGATGCACCACCGTATCGCGAATAAATTCGCTCCTACAGCTTCGCCAGCTCCGGCAAATCCCCGGTCAGCCCCAACGCCTGGCGCACGAACATGGCCTTGGCCTCGGCCGACTGATCCACCAGCTTCAAGCCAGTGTTGCGCAGCCAGCGAACCGGCAGCGGGTCGGCCTGGAACAGGCGCTCGAAGCCTTCCATCGCCGCCATCAGCGCCAGGTTGTGCGGCATGCGGCGGCGCTCGTAGCGGCTCAGCACCTTCTCATCGGCCAGCCGCTCGCCCCGCTCCACCGCGCTGTGCAGCACTTCGGCCAACACCGCAGCGTCGAGAAAACCGAGGTTCACGCCCTGCCCGGCCAGCGGGTGGATGGTGTGCGCCGCGTCGCCGATCAACGCCAGCCCTTCGGCCACATAACGCTTGGCATGCCGCTGACGCAACGGCACACACAATCGCGGGTCCGCCGCAACGACTTGTCCCAAAGTGCCTTCGAAAGCGCGCTCCAGTTCGCGGCAGAACGCCTCGTCATCGAGCTTCATCAGGCGTTCGGATTCGGCCGGCGTCACCGACCAGACGATCGAGCACCAGTGCTCGCCCTCGCGTTCGAGCGGCAGAAACGCCAGCGGGCCGTCATCGGTGAAGCGCTGCCAGGCCGTGCTGCGGTGGGACTGCGCCGTGCGCACACTGGTGACAATGGCGTGATGCATGTAGTCCCATTCGCGGGTGGCGGTTCCGGTCATGCGCCGTACTGTCGAGTTGGCGCCATCGGCGGCGACTACCAACGGCGCGCGCAAAATGCGGCCATCGGCCAGGGTCAGCAGCCAGTCATCGCCGGAGCGGCGCATCTGTTCCAGCCGCGCGTTGGCCAGAAGGCCGATGTCGCAATCGTGCAGGCGCTCGATCAAGGCATCCTGCACCACGCGGTTTTCCACGATATGCCCCAGCACCTGCGCATGCACGCTGGACGCCGAGAAGTGCACCTTGCCGGTGCCGCTGCCGTCCCACACGTGCATCTCGCCATAAGGGCTGGCGCGCCGCGAGACGATACCGTCCCACACATTCAGGCGTTCGAGAATGCGCTGGCTGGCCGCCGACAAGGCGCTGACCCGCGGCTCGAAAGCCGCAGTGGCGTCGAACGGCTTGACGCTCAGCGGGCTGCCGTCAACCACCAGGATGTTCAATCCGCTGTTTTGCAGCGCCAGCGCAAGGGCGCTACCGACCATTCCAGCCCCGACAATCAGCAGATCTGCGCGCGTTTCCATGCTTTAAATCGTTCTCGCGTGTGGCCAAAGCCGGCAATGATAAAGAGGGTCAGACATCGGCCCGCGTCCCCAGCCCCATCGCCTGGCGGGCGAACCAGCTCTTGGCCGATGGCAGCAGGTCCAGGCCCAGCAGGCCGATATTGCGGCCAGCGGTGATCACAGGCTGGCGGCTGCCGAACAGGCGGGTGACCTGATCGGAAAAACCGACGGTGAGTTTCTGGTCCATGAACTGGCGATTGCGATAGGCCTGCAGCGTCGCCAGATCACCCGGCGGCGCATCACTGGCGAGCAGGGCTTCTGCCAGAGAGGCAGCGTCACGCAGCGACAGGTTGAAACCCTGCCCCGCAATCGGGTGCAGGCTGTGCGCCGCGTTGCCCAGCACCACCAGATGGGAGCGCACCTGCTCCTGCGCCTCGATGAGCGACAGCGGGTAGGTGTGGCGCACGCCGACCTGTTTCAACGCGCCGAGCCGATAGCCGAACACGCCCTGCAATTCGTTGAGAAAGCTGCGATCGTCCAGCGCCATCAAGCGTTGCACGTCATTCCCGGTGCGGGTCCAGACCAGCGCGCAGCGGTTCTCCGGCAGCGGCAGCAGCGCCATCGGGCCCTCGTCGGTAAAGCGCTCGAACGCCTGCCCGCAATGGGCCTCGCCCGGGGTGATGTTGGCGATCAGCGCGCTCTGGTCGTAAGGCGTGCTGTTGACCGCGATGCCAAGCTGTTCGCGCAGACTGGACCGACCACCGTCGGCGAGCACCGCCAGATCGCAGTCGATCTGGGTCTCGTCGCTCAAGGTCAGGCGATAACCGTCGGGCAGCGCCTGCATCTGTTTCACCTCAGCCGGCACGCGCCAGCTGACCACGTCCTGATCCAGCCCTTGCCACAGGCACTGGCCCAGCCAGGCGTTTTCGACCACGTAGCCCAGCGCCGGGACGCCCTCTTCCATCGAAGACAGGCGCGTGGCGCCGAAGCGACCTTTATCGGACACCTGGATCTGCAGGATCGGCTCGGCACGGCGGCTGATCTGCTGCCACAGGCCCAGGCGGTCGTAGATCTGACGCGCGCCGAAGGACAGCGCCGAGGAGCGTGCGTCATAGCTGGGCTGGTAGCTGTCGCCCGGCGCGAATGGCTCGATCAGCACGATCTTCCAGCCGCGTGCCTTGGCACCGGCTTGCAGCGCCAACGCCAGGCTGGCGCCGACCAGACCGCCACCGACGATGGCCAGATTGAAGCGGCTCATGCGACCTGCACCTGGGCAGCGGCCATCAGCGCCTCGATTTCAGCGACTGTCTTGGGCACGCCGCCGGTG
The DNA here is from genome assembly GCF_056627435.1 of Pseudomonas sp. 2. Classification (NCBI taxonomy): domain Bacteria; kingdom Pseudomonadati; phylum Pseudomonadota; class Gammaproteobacteria; order Pseudomonadales; family Pseudomonadaceae; genus Pseudomonas; species Pseudomonas sp. 2. Next base: position 13,526 of record NZ_JBWXNG010000008.1, on the reverse strand, counting down.
AGGATTTCACAGCCTTTTTTGGTTACCACGACATCGTCCTCGATTCGTACACCAATCCCGCGCCATTTCTTCGCGACATTGAGGTTGTCCGGCGACACGTAGATGCCCGGCTCGACGGTCAGCGCCATGCCGACTTCCAGCACGCGCCACTCGCCGCCGACCCGGTACTCGCCAACATCGTGCACATCCATGCCCAGCCAGTGACCGGCGCGGTGCATATAAAAGGCTTTGTACGCCTCGGAGGCGATCAGTTCATCGACCTCGCCCTGCAACAGGCCCAGCTCCACCAGCCCTTGGGTGATGACCTGAACCGTTGCCTCATGCGCCTGGTTCCAGTGATTGCCCGGCTTGATCGCGGCGAAGGCCGCTTCCTGAGACTTGAGCACCAGCTCGTAGATCGCCTTCTGCTCGGGCGAAAACCTGCCGTTGACCGGGAAGGTGCGGGTGATGTCGCTGGCATAGCAGTCGATCTCACAACCGGCGTCGATCAGCACCAGGTCACCGTCCTTGAGCGGCGCGTCGTTCTCCTGATAGTGCAGGATGCAGGCGTTGCGGCCCGACGCCACGATCGAGCCGTAGGCCGGCATCTTCGCCCCGCCCTTGCGAAACTCGTAATCGAGCTCGGCTTCCAGGCTGAACTCGTAGAGCCCGGCGCGGCTGGCCTGCATCGCCCGCACATGGGCGCGCGCCGAGATCTGCGCGGCTTCGCGCATCACCTTCACTTCCGCGGCCGATTTATACAGGCGCATGTCGTGAAGCAGGTGATCCAGCGCAACGAATTCCTTCGGCGGCTGCGCGCCCAGGTTGGCCTTGGAGCGAATGACGTTGATCCACTCCATCACATGACGGTCGAACTCGGGGTTGCTGCCCATGGACGAATACACCCGGTCGCGGCCTTCGATCAGGCCCGGCAGGATGTCGTCGATGTCGGTGATGGGGAAGGCGTCATCGGCGCCGAAGTCGCGGATCGCGCCGTCCTGCCCTGCGCGCAGGCCGTCCCACAGCTCGCGCTCGGGATTGCGCTCGCGGCAGAACAGCACGTATTCGCCATACTCGCGGCCGGGAATCAGCACGATCACCGCCTCGGGCTCGGGGAAGCCGCTCAGGTACTGGAAATCGCTGTCCTGACGGTACACATGCTCGACATCACGATTGCGAATGGCCACCGCAGCCGCCGGCAGAATGGCGATGCTGTTGGGCTCCATCTGCTCCATCAACGCTTTGCGGCGACGGGCGTATTCGGCTTTCGGGATATGGATCATGGGCAAGTACGGACCTCCGGATGAGCGCGACGGCCACTCACGCGTTCAGGCGTCAGCAGCCGGATTCGCGGCGATGGGCTATCAGTGCAGGGAAGGTTTTTCTGCAGCAGGTTCCGCTTTCTTGTTGAACTCAGTGAACAGCAGCAGCGGTGCGACGCGCAGGTATTCCATGACTTCCATGTAGTCGCTTTCGCCGTCTTCGGATTCTTCCAGGGAGTCCTGGATTTGCGCGATGGCGGCCAGATCGTGCATGACTTCACGGGCATCTTCGCTCATCGGCTGACCACCAACGCGGGCGAAACCATGCAGGAAGCCCTGGCACCACTGGCCCAGCGCGGTCGAACGCGCGGCCAGCGATTCGTCGTCGCTTGGCAACAGCAGTACGACAGCCATCTCGTCGCCAGTCAGTTCGTTCTTGACCATCTCCTGCAGGCCGATCAGGGCCTGACGCACGCCAGCCTCGGCTTCGGTTTGCAGCAGGTCCTGGGCGTCGTCGAGCCAGCCTTCTGGCTCGAAGCCTGCGCCGGCGCAGCTGCGGCCCAGCAACAGACCGTGCAGTTCGGCAGGGGAAACGGGGTGGCCTGCGCTGCTGAGCAGGGTCGCAAAACCGGTGTACGGGGAATTCTGTTTAGGCATGGCAACTAGGCGCCAAGCGGCGCAATGTCTAGAATGAAGGCCTTGTATCGTAGCACCGGCAGACGCGCCCAAGCTATCCAGGCGAATTTCGAGGCGCTCCAGACGCCAGCACCTGCACCACTCATCTGAAAACAATCAGTGGAAAACAATGGAAGACAATGACTTGCAAGCGCTGATGGCCCGACTGGAGTTATTGATCGATCGTGTCGAGCAACTAAAAAGTCAAAACGGACTCTTATTGGCTCAGGAAAAATCCTGGCGCGAGGAACGCGCTCACCTCATTGAAAAGAACGAAATCGCCCGGCAAAAGGTCGAGTCCATGATTTCGCGCCTCAAGGCCCTGGAGCAAGACTCATGAGTAATGGCAACAGCATCACCGTTCAGATCCTCGACAAAGAGTATTCGATCATCTGCCCCCAGGAAGAGCGCACCAACCTGGTCAGCGCCGCCCGTTACCTGGACGGCAAGATGCGCGAGATCCGCAGCAGCGGCAAAGTGATCGGCGCCGACCGGATTGCCGTGATGGCAGCGCTCAACATTACCCATGACCTGCTGCACAAACAGGAACTGCCCGAGACCCAGGCCAGCGGTTCGACCCGCGAGCAGGTTCGCGACCTGCTGGAACGTGTGGACCTGGTCCTTGCCACGGATTCGGAGAAAGCACAAGGCTGATTGTTCGGACATGTTTCGGTATACTTGCGACCGCTCCCTGGAGTGCTTGCCAGTCGGTCATGTCCCTGAGCCGATACGCACAACCACGGGGGTTGCACGTTGGGGTTGGTGTGCATGTCCGCTCGACGGAAAGCCTTAAAGCCTCCTGCAATCTCCACCTTGAACTTTCGGGTTCAAGGGCTACACCGACAGCGGTTCGTCGGGGAGTCTCGAATCTTCCATCCATTGCCAGGCGTCCTGTCTGGCGGTGGAGATCGTGAAACACGATCCCTCTTTCAAATCGCACGGACCCGCCTGCATGACCGCTCCTGGCGCAGCTTCCCTGAACGATTCGTCTGCCCTCTCCCGCCCTCAGTTACGTCGCGTTTTGCGCAAGGCCCGTCGCGCACTCAATCGTGCAGAGCAACGACGAGCGGCACAGGGTTTGTACAGGCAACTGGCGCAAAATCCGCTATTTCGGCGCTCACGGCATGTTTCCCTGTACCTTCCGATGGACGGCGAAATCGACCCGCGCCTGCTATTGCGTGAGGCACAACGTCGCGGCAAGGCGACTTACCTGCCGGTGCTGAGCGCCTGGCCGCGGACCAAGATGGTGTTCCAGCGCGTGCGCCCCGGCGACAGATTCAGGCCCAACCGCTTTCGCATTCCCGAGCCGTTCATCAACCCGCGCCAGCAGCGCAAGATCTGGGCACTCGACCTGATCCTGATGCCGCTGGTGGGGTTCGACGATCAGGGCGGGCGGCTGGGCATGGGCGGCGGCTTCTACGACCGCAGCCTGGCATACCGGGCCCGCCGCAAGGCCTGGAAAAAGCCGGTACTGCTGGGCATGGCCCATGAGTGTCAGAAGGTTGCAAAGCTGGCGGTGGCCAGTTGGGACGTGCCGCTTGCCGGAACGGTGTCGGACAAGCGTTGGTATATGGCGTAAGACGCCGAACCCCGAACCGATGCGGTCGGGGCTCGGCGCGACAGATCAACGGCGATACGGCTGCTGTTGCTGGGTGATTTCAACCGGCGCATCGGGCTTGGCCGACCAGAGGCTCTGCGCGTAACCGGTGGTGACAATGCCCAAGCCGAACAAAATGACCAAAATCCATAGTAAATCCGGCTTGCGTTGCATTGATTGCCCCCCTTTGGCGAATCAAAACCCGGCGTCCACTGCCTCTGAAAATCGGGCCGCGTAGCGGTGTAGCGCTTGAAGTGGCGGCATTCTCCAATAACGTGAACCAACACGCAAATACTGGCGTCAACCGACTGTCGGTTTGTCACCAAAGCGTCGGACAACCTGTCCAGACCCCATTCAGGAGCCTCAAGAAATGGCCTATTGGCTGATGAAATCCGAGCCTGACGAACTGTCGATCGCCGACCTCAAGAAACTGGGCGAAGCCCGCTGGGATGGGGTGCGCAACTACCAGGCACGCAATTTTCTGCGCGCCATGGCGGTGGGCGACGAGTTCTTCTTCTATCACTCCAGCTGCCCGGAGCCGGGCATCGCCGGGATCGGCAAAATCGTCGAGGCCGCCTACCCCGACCCCACCGCGCTGGACAACAAGAGCCACTACTTCGACGCCAAGGCCAGCGAAGCGAAAAACCCCTGGAGCGCGATCAACGTCGCCTTCGTCGACATCTTCCCGAAAGTGCTGGGCCTGGGCTACCTGAAACAGCAAACCGCACTCGAACAGATGCCGCTGGTACAAAAAGGCAGCCGCCTCTCGGTCATGCCCGTGACGGCCGAAGAATGGGCAGCGGTGCTGGCCCTGAAATAAGGAAGGATACCGCCCCGTAGCAGCACGGCTTGCCGGCGGGGCGATCTCAAGAACGCCAACACCCGCAAGCCAAGGGTTACAAAAAACCGTTACTGCGCAATAAAGTTGTTAAACAACAAATCATCCACGACAGGCTTGCCCGTCTCCTGGCTCAACACTTCCTGCGTCTGCTTCAACGCTTCCTGACGCAGCTTTTCCTTGGCATCGACGTTACTCATGCTGTCGACCGTCTGCTGGGTGAACAGCGCCACCAACTGGTTGCGGATCAGCGGCTCATTGGCCTTGACCAGCTTCTGCGCCTCGGCGCCCTTGACCCGCAGGGCCACGTCGGCCTTGTAGACGTGCAGCTTCGGACCGCCATCGAGCGCGTAGTTGCCCACGAACGGCGGCGTCAGCGCCACATAAGAGACCTTGTTCGGATCATCCTTCTCACCGCCCTCTTCGTTCGCCAGAACAGGCATCGACAACGCCAACAGCATCAGAATCCACGCTTTCACAGTCCACTCCTCAATCCAGTTAGCGCCATAGCTTACTAAAGCTTATGCACATCTATCAGGCCGGGCCATGCTCATTGACCCCAAAACCTCTCTACCTACACTTATCGGCCATCACAGCAAAAGGAATAGCCCCGATGAAAGCCGTGCTCTGCAAAGCCTTCGGCCCTGCCGAAAATCTGGTGCTGGAAGACATCGCCACGCCTGAACCCAAGAAGAACGAAATCCTGCTGGAGGTGCACGCCGCCGGGGTCAACTTCCCCGACACCCTGATCATCGAGGGCAAATACCAGTTCAAACCGCCCTTCCCGTTCTCCCCGGGCGGCGAAGCTTCGGGCGTGGTCAGCGCGGTGGGCGAAAAGGTCAGCCACCTCAAGGTCGGCGACCGCGTCATGGCCCTCACCGGCTGGGGCAGTTTCGCCGAACAGATTGCCGTCGCAGGGTACAACGTCCTGCCGATACCCAAAGCGATGGACTACACCACCGCCGCCGCTTTCAGCATGACCTACGGCACCTCCATGCACGCCCTCAAACAGCGCGCCCACCTGCAACCCGGCGAAACCCTGCTGGTACTCGGCGCCTCCGGCGGCGTCGGCCTGGCCGCCGTGGAAATCGGCAAAGCCATGGGCGCCCGCGTCATCGCCGCCGCCAGCAGCGCCGACAAACTCGCAGTCGCGAAAAACGCCGGCGCCGACGAACTCATCAACTACAGCGAAAGCAACCTGAAGGACGAAATCAAACGCCTGACCAACGGCAACGGCGTCGACGTCATCTACGACCCCGTCGGCGGCGACCTCTTCGACCAGGCCATCCGCTCCATCGCCTGGAACGGCCGCCTGCTGGTCATCGGCTTCGCCAGCGGCCGCATCCCCGAACTGCCGGTCAACCTGGCGCTGTTGAAAGGTGCATCCGTGGTCGGCGTGTTCTGGGGTTCGTTTGCACAACGCCAGCCACAGGACAATGCCGCGAACTTTCAGCAGTTGTTTGCGTGGTTTGAAGAAGGGAAATTGAAGCCGTTGGTTTCGAAGGTTTATCCGCTGGAGAAGGCTGGGGAAGCGATTGATTCGTTGGGGCAGAGGAAGGCGGTTGGGAAGGTGGTGGTGGGGATCCGCTGATTTGGCTTGAAAGCGCCCCCGTCATCCCACGGGGGCGTATTAGAAGTTTTATACACGCGGCCTTACAGCTTCCGGCAACAAGTCCAGATATTTGAGTTCCGGACTCTCCCGGCACCTATTCAATATTTCAGGCATAGCGCGCAAAAATTGATCAGCGATTTCCTTGTCCGCAGCAAACGACAGCTTTTCCCTGTGCGCCTTCTGCGACAGTAATTGCCTCGTGTGGCGAAACGTCGGAATTTCGATGGCATGCTCGTCCGGTATCTTCTGCTTGAGGTAGTCGACCTCGTCATTGAGTTTGGCGCAGGACAACGAGCGAATGCGGCTGCGCATTCGCGCCATCAACTCACGGCCTCCCCCTTTGGCCGCAAAGTAAAGATCGGTCTGAACCCGTATAGATGCCGGGCTATTGGCATAGACCTTCCAGGGCTTGAGCCGGTATCGGGAAACGGCACGAACGGCCGATTCAGCAAACTCCCGGTAGGAGCTTTGCACCACCTCGATGTCGGTAACCGAGCCATCGCTGTTGGCGGTGAACTCAATGCGCACGACGCCTGAAATGCCTGCATGTTGAAGGTTTCTTGGGTAAACGGCGCGAGGTTGCTTTTCGTATTCCAGCTTCATGCCTTCGGCGTGAGCCATGGCGCACAGGCTCAAGGCAAAACATAAGAAAGTTTTGTACACAGTCAGGCTCCTTGCCCGATGGATGAGGGAAGAGGCTCAGCTGTATTCGTACATCAGCCGAACTACTCGGCAGTGCCTGCAAACGTACTTGTAGAAGACAAGATCCTCATTAGGTACGTATTTACGGAACTCCGAAATCCAATGCTCTCTATAATCCTCCTGCCCCTCGATAAAAGCCTCAAAAGTATCAGCAGTCGCGCCTTGAACATCTTGGCCAGAAGCATCGCCATGAAACTCGCAAGCATCGCCACAGTGATGGAGCCATACTTTTTCTTGCCAAGAGCTGTAGCTCGGAGTTCGCTCATTCACCTCCTTGACAACCGATTCAGGGATACCCTTTTCCATCAACGTATCAACGTCATTGAACGAACCTTCAAAGATGCTTGCTGCCGATCCGTCCGCTATGCACCACGGGCAGAACAGGAGTTCGTTATCACATTTGGAGTAAATACCTCCTCGGTATATGTACCCCCGCGCACATTTGCAGCAATCGCAAACCCCATCTCCTGCCTCTATAGCCCCGGTTGCAATCGGATCCGGGTGATAGCGAAATGTTGGAAATACCTCTGTCATGCCTCGCCCCTCCTCTCCCAGGTAATCACCATCCGCAGGCGCTTCTCCAGCCGCTCCTGATCGAACACGTAGCGCACCGACTCGCCGATCACCGCCGGCATTTCTTCGGTCACCTCCCACGCTTGAAAGCGCCAGCGTTTGACGGCCGAAAGCACGGCATTTGCTGTTTTCTGATCGGTCTGTTCAACGACTCGTACATCACTGACAGAACCATCGTGGTGGATGTCGTAATGCACCTGGACACTGCCGAACAGCTTCCCGCCGCGTAACGCGGAGGGGTACGCGGGAGAAACGTATCGATCGAATTGCGGATGGGTTTCGTCCCTTGCACACGCGCCGCCGAGCAGCAACGCGCTTAGCCCGACAATCCCTGAGAGCTTGCATAGCAGTTTCACCTTAACCTCGACTCCAGACGCCCTGCGGCAGATGGCGGCGATGGTATGGCGGGGTGATGGCGCAGGTAAGGTTATCGATTCCTGTTCTCAAGTAGGACACTTCTGAAAGTCGAAATCCTAGGGTGCGAGTCCGTAGCCACCGCATAGCTTTCAGCGGGCTATCATTGTCCCCCTCTTGGCTCAGGCGTACGTCTGGGGCTTGACTCAGGACCACTGATGCTCACCAGCCCCTGTTGCTCATTGTTAATAAGCCATGTGCCGGTAGCACTCTTGTAAAGCTGCTCTTCTGCCGTCTGGTCAAGGGATCAGCTCGACTGCGCGAACACTCCATCCGGCTCGGCACGTGCAGCGTCACCGTAGGCGTTCCTGGCCTCAGTCGTACCGGCGTAGGAGAAGCGCTGCGTGGCAGGCGTCTCGCTTAGCACCAGTTGATCAATGATCGCTTTCGCTTTCGCTTGCGCCTGCCCCACCTTGCCCGTTAGCTCAAAGGCATATACCTGCAGATAGGCTTTTAGCTCGGTGATATCGGCCTGAGTGAGAGAGCCGGGATCACTTTTGTAAGCATCAAGCAAGTTGTTGCTGCGTTGATCGGCCTTCTCAAGTGCAACCAACTTCCTGGCCGCATCAATACTCTGATCTTTTTCGTATGCCTCTCGGGGCGCTGTCGCGTTCTGCTCGGACGTGATCACTAAGGATGTTGTACTGGGTACCGTTCTTCGCGACCCATACCCCGGTTTTTAAGTCATCAACTGTCTTGATCGGTGTGCCAGCCAGCTCTGAGTATACCTTTTGCCCATCCTCACTAAAGGATCGATCAGAATTGATTTTATTTTGAGCAGAACTTGCTTCTGTTAACGTCTCTCTCTGCATTAGCAAGGGTACCTGCGCCTTTTACACCATTAAATCACTTCAATTTCAAGGACTTTTCTTTTATATAGTCCTTCAAATAGCTATCTATGGGCTTTGCTGTGCCAAGAACATGAAGCTCGCCAGACTGCCTATCAATTAAAAACGGGGCATCTGCAAAGCTGAAGAAAATTATAGATATACTTCGAAAGCACGTGATCGTTATTTATGCTCAGCCTAGTTTAGCATTCCTGCTTCATTTAACTGCCTGACAGGATCCCAACCAGTAGGAATTAGCTGTTTTTTACCCCACCAGCACATCCCATCAGAAATCCATTTTTTACGTAAAGCGGAATGCCCCAAGGTCGAGTCATCATATCCGAATTCTGTTCCACAGCACGGGCAGATACCGTATGAAGCGCAACCAAAGTCATCATATGGAGGCTCATTAAGCTCGGGATAACCACAGACGGGGCATATATATGAACGATTATTATTGAGCATTGAAACATTCCAAATTTGAAGTTTTTCCGTGAACAGCAGGATCAGGCTTATAATAAGTTCGAATAACCCCACCGCTTGATATAACACCAAATTCATCTGTCACGGGATTATAACGAATAACATCTCCATTTGGCCTTACCTTTTCGAGCACTTCAGCCTGCTTCGAGGTAGTCAAGAATTTATCAGCTTGAGCCTGATATTCCAACTTTGTTTTAGCACCAAAATCACCTCCATGACGCGCATAGTGATCATCAAGCTTAGCTTGGTCAGCGAACTTTGATCCGCCTCCACCCGCTTTCGCACCAACGACGCTAAAAACGCGCCCCGCCGCCTTCCCTACAAACGATTGCAGCCCACCGCTTGCAAGGTCAATCAGAAATTCAGCAGCTAAAACCTGTTTATCGCCATTCAGTTGAAGGACACTGTGATCTGCCTGTGCGTAGGCCGCCTTCGCGGCATCATGCGCGTCTTGTATTTCTTGACGTTCTGATTCTGTCAACTTCGCAGTTAGAGTGATCGCCCAGTCTTCTTTTATCTCATTGTATTTTTCTTTCAAAAATGCGCTGACTATCGTCATTGACCGTCAGGCTGAACGTTGCCTTAGCGGGCCCCATTGCTGCCTGCATAGCAAGCATTGCGACCTCTGCCTCTTGCACTGATAACTTCTTAATTCCCTCGATCAGTTCGCTCGTACTATTGAGGAACAGCGACATGAACGGCGCTTGAGCGGTCGTTTCAGTAGGATCGAACTTAATAACCTTGGACGGTAGCTGGCCTGGATCCGTCGCAGATGAGCTGTCCACAACGCAATTTCCTACAGCACAATTAGCCCAGGCGTTGATCTGATTTGCATCCTTCTCCGATAGTTTTTCCAAGAGGGCAGGATCAAGCCCTGCTCGCACCAAGCTCTTTGAAATATCCAGCGCGCGTTGATCACCGAACGCTTTTCGAGAGGTTTGCGGGACTTGATCAATCGAGACCCGCTGTGCACAGACGAAATTATCTAACTACCACATACACAGACTTGATCTCCGCAAACTCATCACCAATATCAGGAGCATAAAATCTGACATCTCGTCCTCTAACATCAAACCCAGAGTCATTAACCGTCACCGATTCGCCAATCGCAGACAATTTCTTCATTACGATTGATGCATCTTCTCCAAGAGGAGACAAATCTTTGAAAAAAAAATTACTACCCTTAAAAAACTCAACACCCTTAACCTTTCCGGCTCGATCATAAAATACATGGATTCTTAAATTAACATAATCTTCCACAACCCCCTCGTCATAAATGCTCTTCTTAAACTCATAACCCCCCCCTCCTAAAAACTCTTTTCCGCCCTTGTCATCAATCCGACTAAAAAGTCCAAGAAATTCACTGTCATCAATATTAAATATCATAACCCCCTCCTTATAAAGCTCTTTGGATCTAAACCTGCGGCGTATTGCAGCATCTTCGCAATACCTACGTCATACTTCGATCCAAATTTACTTCGAATGTCATCGATGTCCATCTGAATCGCATCTAGTAACCGACCCTCTTCCAATAACGCTTTTTGTTTTTCTCGATAGGCCACCGCTGAATCAGAATTACCATAGCTGGCTGTTTTCTCATGATCTTTTGGATCCATTTTAATTGCTGGGCCATCCAACGAGCTGATGGGTGCACCTTTGTAGCACGATTTTGCCGGGCAGTGGTGGGAATCAAATCCATCATTTTTTGGCTCCTTGGTGTCCCTATGAGCACCGCCCTCAGGCTCATTTAAAGGCTTACCGTCCATACGTATCACGCGAGCCGTGCTGGCAGCGGTACTAATCCCAGCCCCCAGAATCACGGTGGCCATCAATGATCCGCCGCCAACTCGCCATTTGCCAAGCTCTGTACTTTGATCTAACTCGTGGCCCTCTATGCCAGAGGCGATTCGTGCACCGAGATCTGTCTGTAGTTGAGCCATTGCCTCAAAAAGTGGCGTTCCACCTAAGGCTTTATTTATCGCAAGTAGCATTACGCCTTTTGGCCCTTGCGCTGCTGCCACTACCAACTCAATTGCATCAGCATATTCTCGATGCGACTCTATATATTCATTGATAGTCGAAACTTTATCCAAAACCAGCTTATCCGAAGTAATTGCCGGCAGCTTTACTGTAATATTTTTTTCGAGGTATTTACTCGCCGCCGCAATTTCATCAGCTTGTTCTGCCGACAATTTGGTAATGGCTTGGAGCTGAGCCAAAACTTGATTTTGAAAATCTTGATCTTCTAATAAACGCCGCACCTCGCTTCTAGGCAAGCCAGACTCGAGCAATGCATCAAATGCCTGCCGAACTATTTCTTCGCCGCCTGCCTTGACTGCTTCAGCGCTTATACCAGGATGATTTATTGCGTCTAGCTGATTACCGACAACCAGAGCCATTTCCGAAAAATTGCGCTTAGTTATTTCATCATAATTAACTAATGAACTGGCCCATCTATTAAGAGTACCATTTAAATGATAAACGCTATCTATCGAAGAACCAGAAGTATACAAAGATGTTCTATTGTTCTCATCGCGAGTGATCTCATAGGCCTTACTCAGGTCACGATTGAGCCCGACGGTGGAGTCTGTCCCGGTCTTGTCGTCATCGCGGACTACGATTTCGCCCGCGCCCACAGTTGCACGTACGATCTGCTCGCGGTCTTTTTCGTAGTTGTACCCAGAAATGTTCCAACCGTTTTTGTTTTCTTTACCTTTGCCGACCTGGCTGGAGTCCTGATTAGCGGTTTCATCAGAGCCCATTCGGTAGGTTCCACCCACGTTCAAGTAATAGCCGTGCTCCTTGTCTTTCCCGGCAATATCACTGAAGCCAAGGGTATCGGTGTCCAGTTTCAGATTACCGCTGTCTGAGGCCAGCACCGCTCCATCTAGTTGGGTGTGCTTTTCGGTACGAATGTCCAAACGATCCTTGGCGGTAATCGATGTCTGATTGCCTACCCAGTTCGTGCTGCCTGTTGTCTGACCATAGCCAACCGAACCACTGACACTGGCTCCATAGCCAACGGTAACTGTGGCACTTACGTCAAACTCCTTGCCTGTCACCTTCCCGGTATCAGGCACAGATGAGACTTTCAGGTCGCGACCGACCTTTCCAATCACATCGTCACCGCGTAAAGTCGCGCCCGCTACGGTCGTATCCCTTCCGCTTTCTAAACCCAGCGTATTTCCTGCGCAGAGATAAGCCTCCTGCTGTTTTTCCGCATCCCTGTCCAGGTTGCCACGTCCTAAATTGACGCTGGCATAAACACCAACCTTGCCTCCTGGCCCAAAAATCAATCCAGCCTCACCCCCACCGCTATGTCGGCTGTCCTGGCGGCTGAATTGTTCTGCGCAGCACGAATGGTCAGGTCGTTACCAGCGTCGAGATTGATATCACGCTCGCCTTCAACACGGGTGCCGACCAAGCTCAGGTCGTTGGTTACATTGAGGCTCACATGCCGCCCGGCATACAGCCCGGCTGCGCTAGATGTCCCTGGATTGCCGTCTTGAATACCCCAGCTTTAACTTCAACAAACTGGAATGCATGTCAGCAAAAACCAATATCTCAGGTATTAAATCTCACGAAAAAAAATCAAACACCTCTTCATCCTGGAAGACCATTACTGCATCTTCGTATAATTCTAAATCATCCACAAAAAACATTTCACCATTTCTGACCTTATGAAACTTTATCAAAACACCAAACTCATCTTTCACCACGAGAAATCTCACCCTTCCCAGAGTCCCGCATTCCCTCCAAATCAAATACAACTCCCGCGCAAAAGCACAAGCATTTTCGAGATAATCGCAAGTCACATAATCATCTATGTGTATCGAGTTTATGAAACACTCATAGCCCGTTCGATCGAGAAAATCATGCAACTCAGCATTGGTGTCTCTTGACGAGAGTGATTGCAAAAAAACACAATCATCGACGACACACAACCCCATCTTAAGAATTTCGGATAGTTCCTGGGGTAATGCTGCTACCTGCGGAAGCGTCTTTTCCAGCTCGCTCCTCATTTTTTGATTTATTTCCACCACATCACTCCCCTAAGTATTTAGTCATACCTTTAGATATAGCCTGCATAAATCTCGGATTATCCAGCAACTTGTTCACAGCCTTGGGGGCACCAAGAAATGTATTCGTTAATGGATCATATAAATATTTATTTCCCGCATTGTCCTGATAGTGAATCTGTCCTGCCCGCTGCCCTGGATTCGGATTTTCCACATCCAAACGTTCTTTTCCAGTTCCTTTCCATATTGTCTTACTAGCGGTTTTTACGCCATTTTCACCTAATATTCCACCATTGGTGCTAGTAATACCAATCGCACGAGCTGTCGCTTTCCCAGCGATCCCTACAACCGATTGTTCCACGCTCTCGATGAGGTACTTCACACCGACAACGTCGACACTCCCGTCAAACGGCGCATCCTCTTGGCCATCTGCGTGACGCTGTTTATCCTCTTCGTTGAGCTGGGCGATTTTGGTCGAATCGAGGCGTTTCCACCGGGCGACCAGCGCGATGGCTGCCTCTTCGTTCTTTTGGTCAATCTCATCA